>NC_010578.1 GCF_000019845.1 Beijerinckia indica subsp. indica ATCC 9039
GTCTCGTCAGGCAAGATGATTTAATTGATCGCCCCTCGGAAAACTGGCACCGAGAGGTTCCAACAGAAACGTCCAAGCGATCGCATGAGACAAATTGTCGCTGGAATTTCCGGAGGTCCCTTAGAATGGGGCCCTTGTCAAGGTTTGCGCTATATAGTGCTTACTGCTCCGTAGGAGCCCAGCGGATTGATTTACCTCAAGAAGTTCGTTTCCTGTAACACAGCACTAGAGCGCTTGCATCCATCGCTAGCGGCTAGATGCTCAATTGAATTATGGCATTTTCATGGAGATTCTATGATCTCAGTTTCTATATCATTTATTTTTCAATAAATTGATAATGGCATGGATTGCATTTCTGCCATAGTTTTAATATCGTGAATAAAAAATTATATAGTGTCAATTGAAGTCCGCAAGATTTAGGTAAAAATTCTTGGCGTTCATTAAGGCATCAATTTATAATGATGCCCGCAGGTTTGTGTTCAATAAATAGTATATTATCGCTGTAAATGGCTTAATATAATTAGTTTATATTATGAGTTTACATGTTATAATTTGTATAGTATCGGGAGATGGTTATCTATGCTTGAAGATACTATGCTTGTTCTGCCGAGCTTCTCTCCCTCCACCGCAGATAACGGATCCATAGGCGATCACGTCGTGATCGACGGGGTCTCTATTGGCCTCGACGAGATCGTCAATTCTGCCATTTTCACCCCGCAGACCGTGAAAAACCTCAACAAAGCGTTCCTCGCGGCGAAGCCCTTTCCATATCTCGTCCTCGACGGCCTCATCAACCCGCGCCTGCTCGAACTGATGCTCGTCGATTTCGAGCGCCTCAACTGGAACGATTGGCGTCGCCACGACAATGTCAATGAGTTCAAGCGCGGATCCGCGCCGAACACACGGTTCGGCAATGCCAGCCAACTTTATTTCGATACGGTCTATTCTGGCCGTTTTGTCGAATTTATGGAAAATGTAACAGGAATTGAAGGTCTTATTACGGACCCTGCGCTCTATAGTGGGGGGCTCCATGATATTCCGACTGGTGGCAAATTCGCAGCCCATATCGACTTCAACCAACATCGCGTGACACGGCTCGACAACCGTCTTGTCTTCATTACCTATCTCAATAAGAATTGGCGTCCCGAATATGGCGGCGAGCTCGAGCTTTGGGATATGGACAAGGATGAGCCATCTGTCCGCGTCATTCCGGAATTTGGCCGGTCGGTCGTGTTCTTACAATCCTCCAAGAGCCTTCATGGCCATCCAACGCCTGTGAACGCTCCGGACGGGCGCCACCGGAGGTCAGCGGCCACCTATTTCTACAGCAACGTAGGCACTGCCAAGGCCGGGGAAGCCTATCACCCGACCCAGTTCGGCAAAACTGTCTCATTGGTGCAGAAACAGGAAAAATTGAAGAATACGCTCAAATATTTCACGCCACCCGTTCTGATAGATGTTGTGCGTAAATTGGCATCTGCGCGACATCCTAGCAAAACCAATCGCTAGAGCATTAGACCAAAAAAGACGCCCTTTTTGGAAGAATTTGGGGCTTCAATAATCGAAAAGCAAAAGACTTGCGACCATCGATCAGCAAATAATCGATGGTCGGTCATCTCCTTCGAAACGAGCCAAATTCACCGCAGAACCGCTTTGGCGATCGTTACTCCGCTGCATGGACGCCCGGCTCTGGAACCATTGCTGATTTTGCAGATATCCGATGCTTCGGCCAAGTGGCGACGACATCCAGAATCTGATCGACGGTGATGGTGGTCATGCAACGGGCGGCATGGGGACAATTGCCTTGCAGGGGGGTGAACCAGCAAGGCCGACAATCAAATTCCTCGCGGCTCTGCACGATGCGCGAAAGTGCATTATAGGGATGCGTTTCCAACGGATTGGTCGGGCCGATTGGAGTAATGGTCGGCACGTTATAGGCGGATGCCGCAATGTGGCCGAGCGCGGAATCGCTGCCGAGAAAGCCCCAGGACCGGGACAGGACAAACTTGGTTTCATCGAGACTAGCGCCCGAGATCAGGCTGATCCCCGGTTCTGGCGGCGTGAAAGAGGGGATCAGATCCTGATCGTCCGGGCCGAAAAGGATCACGAAGCGCAAGTCTGGATCGTATTTGCGCAGGCCCGCAATGACGTCTTTGACAAGCCGCACCGGGACGCGCTTCTCAATGCCTGGTCCACGGCTGCTGCCAGGATGGATCGTGAAGAAGCGGGCATTGGTCAGGCCCTGAGCCTCCAAGGTCGCCATGGCCAATCGCCGCGGTTCTTCGGCGATGGGTAAGGGAAAATCCGGCTCTTCGACCTTATGTCCTGTCCAGAGCGATAGAGTTTGGAGCATCCGGTCGACGCGATGGACAGCCGGATCGATAGTGTTGCGATGTGTGTAGAGCCAGCCGAGGCGGTTCCCGTCACCGATGATCGTCGAAACCCCAGTCACGAGGCGCAGCAAAAGGGGAACCAGTGGCGTGATCCGCGTGCCGATATAGACCGCCTCGAAATGATATTGCCGCAAGGACCAAAAGAACCGCAGCAAGTCCAGTTTCTCGCTATTGGGCGGTACTTCGAGGATCTTGTCGATAAGGGGCGATTTGGCCAGCAAGGCGGCCTGCGCCTTGCCGCGCACGATCAGCACGATCTGGGCGGCGGGGTGAAGCCGCCGCAGCTCTGACAAAACGGGCACCGTCATCAAAAGATCGCCGAGGCCCCAATGTTGAAAGATACCAATGCTCTTCATGACAAGATATCCTCCGCTCCCTTCACAGCGCCCCGGCGGGGAAAAAGAGTCTGTATATAGGCAGGGGTGAAGTTTGCTCCGACCCAGACGCCATGTTTGCGCCAGACGAACCAAAGCATGAATCCATACATGCCGACGAAGGTGCCAGCCTGGATTACGGCCGTGACGATGACATCGAAACCGCCGAATATCCAAACCAATAGAGCCTCGCTCATCGTCGCGCAAATCAAGATGGCGAGCACAATATTGGCCCGGCTGGTCATTTTGAGGATCTCATCGACCGGGCCCCCGACACACTCCCCTAATGTGCCGAAAAGCAGAATGGCAAGAAGGAGGGCCGAGGCACGATAGCTCTCGCCAAAGATCAGGCCGATGGCAAATGGCCCGAGCAGAAGCGTGCCGGCGAGCGCCACGAAACTAACGAGGGTGGCAAGCGTCGCGACTTTGGAACTCTCGATGGCGATCTCCTGCCAATCGTTACGGGCAGCATGACGCACGATGACCGGACGAATAGTGAAACGAATAGCCGCCATGACAGCGGCAATGGCGACATTGAGCCGTGAGGCGGTGCCCAGAGTGGCAGCGGCGGCGGCACCATGAAAGGCGCCGATGCCCCAGACTGGAATCCAGTGGATCGAGCTTTGAAGGACGCGCGAAAGGCCAATCGAAAATCCGAGCCGCATCGCGGGTCGCAGCGATACAGGCTCGGAGGAGGAAGGAAAGGTAGAATAATAGAAGCCTGCGGTCGCGAGGGCCGCCACGCTGCATAAAAGGCCCCCGATGATCGTCGCGACAAGTGTGGCCTGGATATCAGGCGTCGTCGCAAGCGCAAGATAAGGCACGGAGGTCCCGAACAAGGCGATGTTCATCGCGGGATAGAAGAAAAATGCTCCCTTGCCGCTTTCGCCGAGGGCGACGAGCACTTGAGCGGCAAAGAATGTCGCGCCGTAGCAGAGCCACCAAATAGCCGCGAGGATGATCAGGCTACGGTCTTCGCCATAGCCCCCGTTGAAGAGCTCTGCAGCCGTCACGCCGAGAATGAGCATGACCAGGGAAGTGCTCCCCGTGGCAAGCGCGGCGCGTCGAACCAATGGCCGGATCTCATGTCGACGGTCGAGGGCGTCGGCATGCGCGACCGATTTCACAATTCCATCGGGAATACCAAAGCCGACAAAGACATAGGTCGCGTTGATGATGCCGAAAAGTTGCAAATAAATGCCAGCATCGCCCTGAGACAGTCTGCGTGTGATAAAAACCATGACCACGAATTGCAGAACCAGGGAAGCATATCTGAATATAATGGGATACAGATAGCGCACGGTATCTTCTTTCGTCGTCACACAACCAGATATCGCCAGGCTGTCCGTAGAGGCCCGAACATCAAACCAAAAATGAATGTCATTTTTGGGTATATTTGAGTTGTTTTCAGGAATCTAGAGCATCAGACAGGAGTTCCGAAGTCTGATGCTCTCGCTCTCAATTATCGATGCTTTCGTAAAACGCGTTTTCCAATTTCAGGAAATGCGCTTTCCATGTCCAATCGTTAAGAATGCATTCACGCGCGGCGTGGCCGAGTTTTTCCGCTAAGACACGATCGGACAGAAGCCGGATGACCGCATTGGCGAAATCCGTCGGTGAATCGGCGATGAGCAATGTCCCAGGCGGTGCTGAGACACCTTCATTCGCCACGGAGGTCGCGACGATCGCCTTGCCGCTCGCCATGAACTCGATGAGCTTGTTTTGCATACCACCTCCCGCCTGCATCGGGTTAATGCAGACAGCGGCTTCGGAGATCAAAAGGGCGGGATCGGGCACAGTGCCAGTCACTGTGACACCAGGCAATTTGCCCAGCTCACGCACCTCAGCACTGGGTTCCCGGCCGACAATCGCCCAAGTCGCGTTCGGTCGTTCCTGAAGCACGGCGGGCCATGCATTTTTGGCGAACCATTGGACAGCCTGAACATTGGTCGGAGTACGCATCACACCAGAGAAGACCAGATGATCAGGTTTCACCTGAATGTCTTTTCGCGGCGTAAACCTGGTCACATCCGTGCCATGCGCGCCAAAGACGAAATTGTCGATCTCTGGTTGTTTGTTCTTGCGGCACGCAGTCCTGATTTCCTCAACGTCACTTTTGCCGATGAGGACCGATTTCGTGAAATGCCTCCAAACGTGCGATTCATAGCGCTCGACGAGCCGGCTCTCGAATTCATAGAAGAGCTTTAGCGGAATATTCGGCGCCTGCTTTGCAATGCGCTTTGTATTCAGGGTCTGCGACAATTGTAGGGCAAGAAAACTGGCCGGCCGGCCGGCCCTCTGATATTTTGGCGTTCCCGCGGGAAAACCCAGTCCCTTCGTCACTTCCGCGCTGCGGAAGTAATATGTATAAACGATGTCATATTCGTTGTTATTGATGTGTTCACGAACCTCGCGGATCTGCTGAGGATGCGAAAACAACCCGACCTGCACGGGGACACGCTCAGTCAGGACACGCGTCAAACCGCGAAGAACCGACCATCTGCCGAACTTATAGGCCTGGCACAATTCCGTATGCTGTCTGAGCCACTCACGATCTGCTTCGGTGGCCTGGCCACCGGTATCGAGATAAAAGAGGCTGACTGCATGGCCGCGCGCATGCAGGAAAGCGATGAGATGGGCGACGGTTAACTGGTCTGCGCGCCGCATTGGCAAGGGAGTGCGGCCATAAATGATGCAGATCCTCAACTTGCGTTCAGCAGGCTCTACATCGGGTTCAGTCGGAAATAAAATGTCGTGGCTCGACACCTTAACTCTCTCCCTGGCTGCATTAGGTTACTGGGAAGTAAGACGTCTATCAGTTAAGGCCGCCCCCACCACCCCATCGTCAACTGGAAGTGGCTCTCGTTATTCGGCCTGAAATATCACGCTTCTCACGCGAGATCCACTATATGCCTGCATATCTATATAGTGGCCTCGCAGATATTACCAGCATAACCTCTTACTACATTGCCATGATGGTTTCCCCGCATGGCTGGCATGCATTCCGTTCCTCACATCCTGTTATAGAGACAAGTCTTCCACAGCCAGCGGCCATAGTGCCATCGATGCCAAGAGCGACCATACCGACGACGTTCATGGCTGGGACCGTCGGAACGCATTCGAATTTTTACTAAAACATCGCTCGTTAATTCGGCCTCAAGAACGATGGTCTGGATTGTTGGAACGTGTCAATTAATTCAAAAGAGTCACCACCTTTGAATTGATGCTCTATCGTCTTGGCATCACTCCGATCAATGGGTCCGGCAGGCGATCTTGCTTCGGCGTCAAAAGAGCGTCGATGGAGCCCTTGGCGCCTATGTACGAACGTCAGGTAAAGAAAATGCGTCACTTTAACAAGCTAATGCATGATGCGGACAATCATGACCGGAATAGTCTCGAATTTTTGCGCGCCGTGCGGATCGAGAACTCATTGATGACCTAAAGCTGTTTTCGTGCCAGATCAAGTTCAAAGTTACGTGAAGGCATGGAGAGATTGTGTGTTATGGACAACGCGACGATCCAATACATCACGCCCAAAGGTTCTTTGACAATCTTTTGGCGAGATAATCGGGGAGAAGGTCTTCAATCTATGAAGCCACGTAAATTGTTCTCCTGAAATTAAAATATGCTAAATAGGCCTTGCTTCTTGATGCCTCGGGGAAATTGTGAATGACCGTTGCCAGACGCCGCACATTGACCAATATACAAATTCTGCGCGGCTTCGCAGCCGCCAGCGTCGCTCTTGCTCATGCCGCAAACCAGTTTCCTGAGGTCGGATCAATACCTCGTATCGACGCTGCCCAGGCTGGTGTTGATGTATTTTTCGTCATCAGTGGCTTTATTATGGTCTATGTGACCTCAACGCGTCCACAAACCAGCAGCCAATTCCTTTTGAACCGCGCCAGCCGCATCGTCCCAAATTATTGGTTCTACACTTTGGCGACGGCGGCACTCGCGATTGCGGCCCCTGCGGTCTTTCGCGGCACGAGCTTCAATCTCCCCCATCTCATTCTTTCCCTTTTCTTCGTCGCGCATCCCAATCCGGCATTGGACGATTCAGTGTCCCCACTACTGCGCGTCGGTTGGACACTGAATTATGAGATGTTTTTTTATCTGATCTTCGCCATCGGCTTGCTGCGGCCGCAATCGAAGGTGACGACCTCCGTCGGGATCATCATTTCCCTTGTCTTCCTTGGCTTTCTTCTGCCGGATCCCGGCCCTGTCACACGATTCTATACGCGCGACATCATGCTCGAATTTGTTTTCGGAATGCTTCTCGCGATCGCCTATCTGCGAGGGCTGCCCAAGCTCCCTGTGTCCCTCATTCTCGCGGCCTGTGCCGGAGCCGTCTTCTTCATGATCCTGTCGGATGATGTTGCGGAGAACACGCATGCCGTGCGCAGCATCTTCTTTGGTCTCCCTGCCCTCGTGATCGTGGCTTGCGCCCTGATGCTTCCCGATCATGACGACGGCTTTGGCCATGTGATCCTGACCCGTATCGGCGATGCGTCCTATACGATCTATCTCTGCCATCCTTTCATACTGACCCTTTGCCGTGTCGTTGCCGTTCGTCTCGGCCTGCAGCCCATGAGCCTGTTAGGAAACATAACTTTCATGCTTGGCGCCACGGCGGCGGCCACTGGCATCGGCTATCTTGCCTATCTGTTCATCGAGGTGCCGATTGGTCGGTCGACGAAACGTCTTTTTATCCAACCACGCCTTCGCGCGGTGGATCCGTAATGCGGATGGAGGTGGAGGCGATCACTTTGGGAAATCTCGCATGTTTGCTTTTTTCAGCACAAGCAAACATGCGAATTGTGTCCCATCAGCCATTCTCTACAACTGATGGTCTTATACCAAGGGGCGCGGATCGCGCCTTCGCGTTCCAGAATGTTCTTCTTTAAATTCCTTCGGGCGAAGAACATTCTGACAACTGCTAAAAAGCCCTGATCGTTCTATCAATCGAGATCAGAAGCGATGATTATAGATCTTTGGAAACACATAAATTCAAACCAAAAGCTGCCCCACTTTTGGTTTGAATTTCCTGTTCCCCTACCGTCACGTCTCACGGGCAATGAGACTTGGTAACGGAGCTGATTTGGGACTGGAGCATCAGACACTCAAGGTGATGTCTGATGCTCCAGATTTTTGAAGGGGCATTAGGCATTAGATTAATCCCGAGAGCGCGATCAACTTTCAGGTCTGTTACTTCTGCCCCTGTCAGATCCTTCTATCGAACCCACCTGCGCAACCCGCCTGGGTAGATCGAACCTCTACGCCTTCTGGAAGCACTTTCCTCTTCCAGATCGCCACCGTAATAACTTTCCGTATATTGCATGCCACTGAAAGACCTCATCATTTTGAGGTCGACTTTATTGAGCACGACGCCAATGCATTTCCGCATGACGGTATAATTCTTCGTCAATGCGGCCTTGGCCTGCACTTTCGTCGTTTTTCCCCATTCTACAACCATCACGAAGGCGTCGAACATTTCCGCAGCCGCGCGGACGTCAACGACAGGGTCCAGAGGCGGCAAGTCGACGATGATATATTCGTACCCCTCTCTTCCGAGATATTCCAGGACGGTGCCCATGGCTTCCGATGCGAGCAAGTGGCTCGGATGCGCCAACTGCTGTCCCGCCGGACCGGGGAGGAAAACAAGACCGGAATCGTTCTCGACAAGCATGACCTCTTTCAACGACGACACGCCTCGCAAAAGTTGCGTTAAACCGACTTGAGCGGTCGGACTCAAGGCTAGAGTCAGCCGGGAACGATGCAGGTCGCCATCGATCAAGATGGTTTTGATGCCATGACTGGCAATCAGCGTCGCGAGGTTTTTGGAGACGATGGTCTTACCCTCGCCAGAGACCGAGGATATGACGCCAATGATTTTGGGGCGCTTGCCAGTCAAGGAAATATCGACTGCAACTTTAACCGCTCGCATCGTCTCGGAAGCCATCGAGAAGGATTGATCGAGGGTAAATTTCATCCGCGTAGGCAATGCGCCGAGTTCGCCCGCTCTTCCAGGTTGGGCCGGCGCGGCAACTTTCTCAGCTGGCAAGATGGGCAATACACCCAGCACATCGAGACCGAGTTCGGATGTAACCTGCGCTTCGGTCCAGAATCTCCGATCGAGGGCATCCCGTGCCAAGGCCGTTCCACAACCGAGAAAAAGCCCGCCGATCAGACCGAGTCCCAGGACGAGAAACGGACTCCTCGCCACGGCGATCGGCTTGGCCGCGTCTCCGATGATGCGCGCCGTGCTGCCCGGGAAGGATTCCTGCTGCATTGTTTGCTGATAGCGTTCCAGATTGACACGATACAATTCTTTAAGAGTATCGGCCTCGCTCGTCAGCTCACGCAAGTGCACCATGACCTCGTTATTTGCCGAAGCCTGAAGCATCAATTCGTTGACGTTCTTGTTGATCGCGTCGAGATGGTCCTTCGCGATCTCATAATCGCTCTTGTAGGTTTCACCGATATGGCGCAGTTCCTCGAACAGAAGAGCTTCATAGTTTTTGATCTCCGCGCGCGCATTTTGCGCGGAGGCATGGTTCGCGCCCCATTTCTGTGAAATATATTGCTCTCTTTGCGAAGCATCTGCGAGCTTCAACCGCAAAGCGTCGATGACTTTGCTGGAAAGCGACTCCGTCACGGCTGATCTGACGTCACCGGAGGCGAGAATGGCATCAATTCTGGTTTTCTTGGACTCGGCGTCGGCCACCTTCTGACGGGCATCGGCAAGCTGGGCACTCGCCTTCGAAAGCTGATCCTCGTTGACCAGCATCCCGTTGATGGTTTGCAGATTATGGTCCGCGCGGAACTTCTGGACTTCGAGATCGGCCGCATTCGCCTTCACTCTCAGCTCCGCGATATGGGCTTGCAGCCAGGTTCCGGCCGTTTCCGCCGCGGCATATTTGGCCTTCAGCTGATCCTTGAGATATTGTTCGGCGAATGTATTCGCTATTTTCGCGGCAAGCACCGGGTCCCGCCAAGTGAACTTGACTTCAATGACGAAGGTCCTGCCCAGCCTTTGTACGGATACATTATTGATAAGAGTCTGAACGATTTGGCGTCTCAATTCATATTCGGCATCTTTTGGATCTGATTTCATGCCGAATAAATGTCCGATCCCCCGCGCGGTGGATTTCACAAAGCCCACGACCGGGGTAATAACGGGAATCCATGTGGGGAGGAATGACGGCTCTTTCTCGAGATTGAGCGCATCGATGACGGCCAAGACCACGCGTTCAGATTTGAGGATTTGAACCTGACTGTCCGTATAGCCCGTATCGGCGCCGGACGCTGAACGCGTCACATCATAAGCATCGGATACCGCTGAGACACGCGGGGCATCCGTGAGAATGTCCGTGGTCGCCGTATAGATGGGTGGTGCCACGAGCTGATAGAGAGCGGCAACGACAAGCCCCGCGACGACCCAACCGCAGATCCATTTCCATTGGCGTTCTATAATGGCCTTGATATGCGCGAAATTCCAATTTTCCCGAGCGGATTCCCCGGATATATCGGTT
Organism: Beijerinckia indica subsp. indica ATCC 9039; assembly: GCF_000019845.1. Lineage (NCBI taxonomy): Bacteria > Pseudomonadati > Pseudomonadota > Alphaproteobacteria > Hyphomicrobiales > Beijerinckiaceae > Beijerinckia > Beijerinckia indica. The sequence goes on from NC_010578.1 coordinate 10,300, forward strand.
TGTTCCCGCAGACGGTATGTCTCAACAGATTTCAACATTGTGTTGGGATCCATGCCTTATTTTAGCCACTGCCTGAAATTGTCTATGGCTATACATCATGCTTGATTAAGATCGAACCCCAAGAATTATTCATTTAATAAACCTCATTCAGGCTGGGTATTTTTACCTGGCGCAAGGAAAACCTATCTTTACTAAGATATTGAAAGTTACCGCTCAGCTTGTCAAGATTGCCCCCGTCTGGCCATGTAAGGGATAAATTGAAAGCGTCTTGCCCTGAGAGACTTATTTATCGCAGCCCCAGATGATCGTTTTATGGCGCCAAGACGCCTTGATCATGGAAAGGGAGATTTCCGCAAGGATCTGGTGCTCTTTGTCGTAGAATTTCCATCAAGACATCGCAAAACCCACCCCGTCTGGCAAGGTTGGTTCACATTATCCTGCAATGCGTCGTATATTTCCTTATCGAAACAAAAGAGCTCTGGCCACCATCCGGCCATCATGATACACGGCTCCATCTCTCCACCATCACTACCATCTGGTGACAGCTCTGGTTGCATTGCTTGAAACCTTTACCGCTCCATTCTATAGTCTCCCCGGAGAGATCAAATGAAGCTGAATAGTGGAAACAGTTTTTCCCTCGCGACCATTGAAGACAATCGCCGATATTACGATGGGTTTTATCCTGGCTTTCTGCTTCTGAGGCATGCGCTGGCCTTTCTCATTATCGCAGTCCACACACGCGGACTCGTTATGGGCGTCAAACATGCCAACCAGTTTGTCGGACAGACGGCCCCTGGCGTCAGCAGCTTTTCCGATTTTATCGCAACCCTTTTTTCCTCCGCCGCCTTCCGGCCGCTTGGGTTCGCTTTGGTCGGCGCCTTTTTCGCGGTCAGCGGCTTCCTCGTATCGGGAAGTGCCATCCGCACGGGCAGTATTCGCACATTCCTCGCCTTTCGCGGCCTCAGGATTTTCCCCGCGCTGGTTTCCGAAGTGACGCTCTGCGCCTTGCTCCTCGGCCCTCTGACGACCACAGTTCCGCTGTCCGATTATTTCTCTGACCCTCAGTTCAGAGTCTATTTCCTGAACATACTCGGAATAGCGCATTATACCCTGCCGGGCGTCTTCGAGAATAATCCCATGCCGCGCATCATCAACGGCAATCTGTGGACACTCGCCCCTGAATTTTATTGTTATCTGATCATGGCCGTCGTGATGATGTTCGGCATTCAAAACAAGAAGCGGCTGTTCGGTCTGATCATCGTCGTCCTCACGCTGGGCATATTCGCAAACGAGCTAACTGGCTTTCTCGATCTCCCCACGCGCGCGCCATTGGTCTCACGCTTCAGCGTCTGGTTCGTCGTCTATATGTTCTTCGTCGGCGTCGTCTTCTATCTCTTTTCACACAAGATCATCCTCAATTTCTATCTGTTCCTGGCCTGTGTCCTCGGCTATTTCAGTCTGATGATCATCGGGGGCTTTGACACCATTTCCGCCTGGCTGCTTGGTTATTGCGCGATCTATGTCGGCATGATCGATACAAGGTGGTTCGATAGGCTGATCCGGAATTCCGATTATTCCTACGGACTCTATCTGTATGGTCTGCCCATTGGGCAATTGATGGCGCTTTTGCTCGTCGTCAAATTCGGCGTTCCGCAAAACAACGGCACGATTATCCTGCTTCTCACCCTCACGATCGTCTTTACGATTGCTTTCTCGGCCGTATCCTGGACATTTGTCGAGCGTCCCGCACTCAAGTTTAAACGCATTCTGGCGGCTAAACGGCCAGTCGAACGCCAACGTGAGGATATTGCGATAGAGGCCAGCAGCAGCTGAAGGCCCTTGAATAGCTTGCGATGATCGTGGAGTTTTGACTCTTTCGCTGAGCAGCCCTGCCCGGCCAAAGCCGGGATTGGCAGACTTTTTTTAAGCAAAATCAATGCTGCTCAGCGTTCAAGCCGAAGCCAACGGAGAGGCAATAGGAGGCTTGAATATTTTGCTGTCGAGCTGTCCTGAGCTCTTGTCAGAAGCTGTTTACGACCTTCGTTCCGATGCGAGGTGTGTTTAAAAAAGTTTATAATTCAGTGCCAGATTTCCTTGCGGCACGCCCTGCCATGATGCCTTTCTATCTTCTGCGGTCCGATCCCAGGACCGATAGACTCCTCCAGTTCTTGTCCTCGAACGTTTGCTCTTTACCGGAAAACACGAACATTCGAGGCTGTTCGAATGGCCATGAAAATCGACTATTCGAATTCTAGCGGAAAAACCTCGGGGACCGACTGATCCTGACATTTGCGGATGTCAATGTCCGGGTCGGACCACTAGGAGATTTTGGGCTCCCTCCGGCATGTCATGTCCTCGAGGCTGCCTCGTGCCCGATGCCGTTCCCACGTGCCTCGGGTTGATCCTTAATCAACGAACAGGTTCGGTATGGTGAAGAGCAAACTTCTCAAGTTGCGCCGTACTCTCGTGGCTCTCCACTATGTTCCCTTGCGCAGGATTTTATTGCGCGGCCGTCGGGAAATGCGTTGGCGACGCTTGTTGAAATCGCCCAAAGTGGCCTCCGCTCCAGCCCTTTCTGCAGCGCAGCGCACCCAAATCATCACGCTTCTCACGACGCCCGCCTTCACGAAGGCGGCACGGAAGATCGCCGAGCTCACGGCCAGTTCCTTCCTTTACGAAGCTGATACCGATACGCTCATCTTCATTGCGTCAGGCGATCGCGTTCGCATCGACGACATTGATGATGTCGCCTGGACAAAAAAGGGCGGCATTCCGGCCAGCGACGTCAATCGCAGTTTCTTTATGAGCTTCGTCGAGCAAGCGACCTTGGTGAAGGGTGATCCGCGCACCGATCTCGAACAGATCGATCGCTATGTCGCCCGCCTGGTCAAAGCAGCCCCGATCGCCGGCACTTTCCTTCCCATCCCATGGCATTCATTGACCGTTGCTCGACGCGCCATCAATCTCCTGGCGGCCTTGTCCTTGTTGCTGGAGCGCGATCCATCCCTGGCCTCTCATATGGCCGTCACTTCTCTCATCGAGCACATTGCGCTTCTCGAGCAACTCATCGCCTACCTGCGTGAGGATGATCTCGGCTATAATCATCTCGCCAGTGAGGTTTTTGCCCAATGCCTCATCGCCTATGCCTTCGGCACGGATCAGCGGTTCGAACGTCTGATCGCAGAATTCCTGGATGTCATCGACGCTCAAATCAGCGCCGACGGAATGCAGTTGGAGCGCAGTCCCACTTATCAGGCGCATGTGCTCGGTCACGTCGACGTGCTCCTTGCCGGCAATATCCTGCCCGAGGCCTTCGCGCCGCGCATGCGTGACATCGCCTCGCGCATGCGCGAGGCACTGGCCATTTTGACACATCCCGATGGTGGTATTGCGGTGTTTAATGATGCTGCGGTCGGGGATGGTCCCACACCCGCAGCACTCGGGGCCTGGCCGCGCGTTTGGAGCGAAGGCGTCGTGGCTCTTCCCGATGCCGGCTATGCGCGGCTAAGAGGTGGAGATCTCGTAGCGATCTTCGATGCCGGCCCCTGTGGTCCGGATGATAATCCTGGCCATGCCCATGCCGATTTTCTATCCTTCGAGCTCTCCTTGGGCGACAAGCGTCTGTTCGTCGACCCGGGAGTTGCCTCCTACAAGGCGAGTCCAGAACGAGATCGATGCCGGTCGGCTGCATCGCATAATGGTCCAACCTTCTTGGGCCTCGAGCCGATCGAGTTTATCGGCCCATTTCGCGTGAGCCGACGCGGACGCGCCGAATTCTTCACCGAAGCGTCGCTTCCAAAGATCGGGGCACCTGTCATGGCCGCGGGCTGGCAGAACGGGTTTGATCCTTTTGGCGGACGTGTCTCGCGGTGGCTTGGCCTCTGGCCTGACAGCATCCTGACAAGCGTCGATCTGTGGACGGGGCGTGGTGACCTCGAAGCCGTCTCCACCTTTCTCGTACCCACCATCTGGCACATTCAGGAGAAAGATTCAAAACGGATCGTGTTCGGCTGTGAGGAAACCGGGGAACGCGTTATTCTTCGGGCTCTTAAGGGAACGCTGGCGATTGGACACACCATTAAATATTTCCCGACCGGACCTCGTTGTCCCGAGCCCGCCCAGGAAGTCGTTCTGCATCCCGATGGTCCGACCTCCGATAAACGCGTCGCAGCTCTGATGATCGCCAAGACAGATGCGGCCATGGACATTGGCCTAGACGCTTCAGCATTGGATCGGGTCATCTCCACGCTTGAAGCCACTCAGCCGAAACGACACGGATGAGGTTTTCACTCTTTGAAACGCATCCGCCCCAAAAGTGGATATCACTTTGGGGCGGATGCTATTTGCTTATCGAATTGACGCTTTTCTCTTCACGCCAAAAGGCTCAATCTACGCCAAAGCGTTGATATCGATAAATTTGTCATAGGTGAGCTTCAACGTCTTGGCGCTGCCATTAGTGTCGATCACAACCGCGAAACGGTCTTGTTCGATCTGCGACTGCGAGACGAGCAGCTTCTCGAGATTGGGAAGCTGAGAATAAACATAGCCGAGATTTTGCCCGATGAGATCACGCGGCTTGAGAGCAGGATCATAGATCGACAGTCTATAGCCACTCACCAGGATCTTCCGAGCGAGATCGACTTTCGGGCTCTCTCTTAGATCATCGCTATCGTATTTGAACGCCAGGCCCAGCATCAGGATATGCGCATCCTTGGGGACACCTTTCAAACAATACTCGAAGAGATAATGTTTGTGAGCCTCATTCGAACGTAAAAGCGAGTCAATAAGATGCGTATGCGCTCCCGCATCACTGGAAATATATTGAAGCGCGCGCACGTCCTTCGGCAAGCATGATCCGCCGAAGGGGCCACCGGGCCGCAGATAATAGGGTGAAATATTCAGTTTCGTATCCGAGACGAATATTTCATGCACTTTCTGCGCGCTAATGCCGAGCTGGAGACAGACACGCCCGATCTCATTAGCAAAGGAAACCTTGACGGCGTGGAACGTATTATCAACGAATTTCGTAAATTCCGCTTCGCGGTAACGCGTATAGAAGACCGGAGCTTTGAGGTTCTGGTTCATCTTGTCCATATTGGCGCATGGCTTGCCGTCAAATGTGCCAATAACGATTTTGGGCGGATTGAAGAAGTCGTTGATGGCGACAGCTTCACGCAAGAATTCAGGATTATAGACGAGCTCGACGGCATTGATCTTGGAGTCGAGCACAGACCTGAAGATTGGCAGAATGAGCTCTTCGATCGTTCCGGGGCGAATAGTGCTTCTGAAGACGACGGTGAGAGGGTCTTTCCGGTCTGGATCGACGGCGTGGGCGATCTGGCGCGAGACTTCCGCGATATAGCTCATATTATGAGCGCCGTCGGGCCCGCTGGGCGTGCCCACGCAGACGATCGCCATGTCGCATTCATTGATGAGATTACCAGGATTGCTGGTGCACTTGATGAGATTATTTGTGACAGCTTGCTGCAATAGCTCCGCGAGACCGGGTTCCTTTATGGGCGATGTGCCTTCGGCGATCTGGCGGATTTTGTCTTCACTCACGTCGACGCCAAGGACCCAGTGCCCTTCCTTGGTGAGGCATCCCGCCGCCGTGAGCCCTACATAACCAAGTCCATAAATCGCTATTTTCATTGCCTGTCACGATCCGCTAGAAATACTATTATGGTAAAACGCACCATATACAAACTAAATCAGCATTCAAGCGCTTATTTATAAGTTGTTCCAAAGAGTCTGGCAGGCCAATTTAGACAAGTAAAATATATAGTATTTCAGTGCAAATCATTGATGACAATCATAATAAAGCCAAAAAGCCTCAGGTAGCCACTTAGTAGCTATTTAATGGAATTGTCACATCCCACTGAGGAACATGCCGGTCCTTTCACCTTCAGCTGGAATTACGAATAGTGTTCGCTAGGGAAGCATAGCTGTGAGTAGCCCTCGTAGAAGCCGAATGCGCGCCTCCAAGCGCAAACCGCCTCTTTGCCGATCTGTTCCAGATATCTATTTCGTCCAAATCTTCGTAGGGTTATCACGCAACTTGCGGCCAAACTTTGTAACACAACTCAAAAAATAGCGTTTGGACACAGCCTCTGTGGATGCCAATCACTTCATCTCTGCTTGCGAAAAGGATTCTCTGAGGCGCAACGAGGTGTCGATTTCTTGCTTATCGGCAAAGGGCTCGCCAGCGTGATGGCCTCCGCCCCTTGCTGTTCGAGAGCGCTGACGGCTCGATCTGATTTTGTCGGCTAAAGAACTCCTTCCCCTTTCACAGGGCATCGCTTTCCAAGCAATTCTTACTCGGAACCGGCAAATGCAGGGGACCTTTACGTTCATCCAGAGGCCTTCTATCAGGACCACGCGATCGAACTGTCACTCAATACTCCAGTCGTTACGGCTCTTCCCGAGCAGCAGTTAGTGAGAACAGAGGGAGGCGAGGAAATCCGGTACGAACGGCTCCTGATCGCAACGAATGCCGGTCTAAAGCTGCTCGCCCTTCCGGGGGCTGATCTCGAGGACATTCACGACTTGCAACGCAAGGCTGAGTGCGATGCAGTCCGACGCCCAGCTTCCTTGGCATGGAGATCTCCATGCCACTCATCTCTCTGGATCTCAGCGTCACGATCATCGAAATCGATAAGAGAGTGCTCTCGCACTTGGAATCGCAGACTGTCTCCGACTTTTTCAAACAGCACGCCGAGTAGTAAGGAGCGTCTGTCCTGCTCTGCGATACAGCAAGCGCGTCTTCATCGTCGACCTGTTCGCCGAACAAAGGGCCCTGCCCACGAACATAATGGAGGTTGTGGGCCGCCGCGACGAGATCGTCTATTCCAAGCGTATTCGCAGCGACCTGTGCTTTTGCGAGACGGTTGGCGCCTACCGCAAATTGATCATCGGGATTCTCACAGAGGTCGAGCCCACCTCTCTCACGAAGATCAAGCACCCCCTCTCCACATCGAACTTATGGGAGATGGCACGCCAATGAACATCACCCGGTTTGTGCGTGTAGGCACAAGTGGCGAACCATGACTTCTCGGAGAACGCAAGTTCACAAAAGCGAGGGCTATGATCTTGTGAAGAAGACGCTTGGCAGAGCCAAGAGGGAGTACTCTTGCAGGAAGCCCCTCTGCCAGATCACCAAGACGACTTTAACACTTGCTGGCCAGCGCACTCATTGCGCGAAGGCCAGCTAGCGCTTCTTCAAGGCGCACGGCAAAAGTTGGATGCATCCAACTTTTACCGTTTATTCATTTTAACCATCTAAGTTGGATGCATCCAGGTTTATGGTTCGCCTCGAATGCCCTGCGCATCGGCGTATGCTTGGATAATATTTTCGAGTAGCAATGAGCCAAAAGTGAACCTGATTAAAGGTTGGTCGCGAAGCGATTTGGTTTGAACGCATCATGCTCTCAAGGAAGTCCGACGAGGAATGAGAATGGCCGAGATGGATCCTGTGGATACCTATCGCCGCATCGCGGATGTTTTGCGTTCAGCGCAACGCGTTGCAATTGAAATCGAGAATGAGCCAGAGAAGCGGAAGCGTCTGAGAACATTTTCGCCCCAGGAAGTGGCAACCCTTTTGAGAGTAAAGCCGCGAGAGATAACGGCTTATATGAAATCAACCTCCGATCAGCTTGGTGGGGCACGCAATCGCCTTACCTTCAGCGATATTCTCCAGTTGCGAAAATCCCTTCACGATTCATCCGGCGACCTGCGGTTTTTCCCGAGACGTCAACCAGAGCGCGGAGAGGGACTGGCGACCGCTGTTTTCTCCAATTTCAAGGGGGGATCAGCAAAAACCACGAGCAGTGTCCATTTCGCCCAATATATGGCTCGAGAGGGTTATCGCGTCCTGCTCATCGATCTCGATAGTCAGGGTAGCGCCACGGCCCAGTTCGGCATCGATCCTTCCACCGAAGTCGGGTTTGAAAATAGTTTCACGGCTTGGACGACGGCTCGAGAGACCGGGCAGGAAATCCAGGCTTCATCGCTTTGCCAAGCCACTTATTGGCCATCCATTGATCTGGTCCCGGCAGGTGCAGTTCTCTCCCAAGCCGAGGAGTCGCTGTCGAGGAGAGCAGCGAATGGCAATGTCGAAGACGTTTTCTATTTCGATGAATTGGCAAGCTTTCTGGCGGCTGTCGGCGATAATTATGATATTGCGGTCGTGGATACGCGGCCTGACGTCAATATGTTGATGACGATTGCGCTGCACGCCGCCACAGGCCTTGTCGTGCCGACACGCGCAACCATGACCGATCTTGCATCGACGGGGGAGTTTTTCTCCCACCTCGCTAATTATATCGCTGATTTCAAGGAAGCGTTCGGCAACGGCCTCAAGGTCAAGTTCACCAAGGTTATGGTGACGGCCTATGATCCAACTGACCGCAGCCAGGAAGCCTTGGTCGGCCTCATCCGCGAGCGTTTCGGAGATGTTGTCCTGGAGAATGAATTTCTCCATTCCAAAATCATGGGGACGGCGGGGTTCGGTAAGGAAACACTCTACGAATATGAGCCGAGTACGGATCGAGCGGCCTATAACCGGGTCATGGCGAGTGTGAATGCGGTCAATCATGCGATTGAGCGTGAGATCCTTCAGAGTTGGGGAAGAATACCTGGTGAGTGGTTCGATGATATGGAGGCGCGGGCATGAACAGCGCTAAATCCCGTTTCAGTAGCTTGGCTCAGGCCGTTAAAGAGCGCACGGTGGAATCAACACCAAGTCCCCTTGATAACAAGCAGAGCCGATTGGACGGGGCGGGTGTTCATAAACCCGTGACGGCCCTGGGTGCTGTAGGGGAGGCTCTTCGTGAGCGTGTCGGCCGCCTTGAAACGGAACTCGCTGAGACAAGTACGGCAAATGCGGGACTCGTCGCTGAACTCCAGCGCGTTAAAGCCTTGAGTGAGCGTGTTGGTGATACAGCGGAGGAATTCCGCTTTCTTGATGTAGACACTATCGTCGACCGCCTTCCAAAAGACCGGCTGCGCGGCGGCTGTCAAGGACCGGAATTCGAGGAACTACTCGCTGATATCGAAGCCAATGGACAGAACGATGCCATCACTGTGCGGCGTTCATTGGAGGGGACATTTGAAATTGCAGCGGGCCGGCGCCGTCTGGAGGCATGCCGCCTTCTTAAGCGCTCTGTACTCGCGCGCGTAAGGGATCTCAACGACCAATCCATGCTTGGCGTCCAATTTTCAGAAAATGAGAGACGCGCGGATATTTCGGCTCTCGAACGGGCGCGCTGGTTTGCGGAGGTGCGAGAGCGGCTCCAAATACCAGCAAAAAATATTGCGGCTCAGTTTGGTGTCGATCCCTCAACTTTCAGTCTCTATCTCAGGCTGGCTCGGTTTCCAGGTGAGATTCTCGAACGATTGCAAGAGCCACGGCGGCTTGCCGTCCTTCCCGCGCGCCGCGTTATGGAGGCGATTGAAAGCGATTCAACAGCCCTTCAACGTATTCTTGGCGCCCTTGATACTTATCAACAAACCGTCAGCCGGGCTGAAACCGAGAGCGACCCCGCAGCCCAGATCGACGTTCTGCTTCAGGCGGCCGATAGCAGGGGCGGTGGCCGCGAGGGCTCTCGATCCCCTGTCCCGGAGCGGCGGTCTATCGTCCACCAAGGGCGGCGAATTGGAACACTCACGCGGAATGGCGGGCAATGGGTCTTTCGATTTGCAACCTCGATCCCTGACAGTGAAGTCCTTCTGCTTGCCGAGAGATTAGCGCTTCCTGTCAGTGATCCTGATGGCGACTAAAGCATTGGATCCAAAGCTGGCCTGATCAAAAATCAGCCGGCATGCTTGCAGGAGATTCCTGTATGCGTCATGATCAGCGCATGCATTGTGATTTCCTCTGTTTTTCTTTCGCTGGACAAAGCGTGAAACCGCTACTGACGGCATTGATCATTTGGTGTCGTGGCCTTTTCTTGCCTGCATGGGAGCTCATTTGATGCCGATCCGTGCACAGGACAGGTGGTTTTATCCAATCGACTGGCCGCAATTGTCGATTGTGATCCGGTTCAAACGGGCTGGAGGACGATGTGAGCAATGCGGCCGTCCACATGGCCGATTGGTCTGGTGTCTTGATGATGGCCGCTGGTGGGATGCAGAAAGCACGCTCTGGCGTGATAGCCGGGGCAGGAGGTTGAGGCATCTGCCCCGCTCACAGGATATTTTTGCCACGATAAGAAGCACGAAGGTCGTTCTGGCAACAGCCCATCTAGATCATGATCCGAGCAATAATAGCACGGGCAATCTGAAGGCACTCTGCCAGCGCTGCCATCTCCTTTATGATCGAAGGGAGCATCGCCGCCGGCGCTGGCTGACCTTGCACAGGCGCAAGGCGCTCGGTGATCTATTCCTTGGCCCTTATCTTACACGCTGAGCATGGCGATCCCGGGCTATCTATTTGTTTTGCAGTGAGAAACTTGTAGCCTGTAGTGAGACAACACACTCGACTATATTCTTCGAGGGTAGCTGGGGTTTAGCATGCTCATTCCAAGTCTGTTTAAACAGTTTTTGGAACGATAGGAGCTTCAATGGCTCATCTTATTTTGAAATTGCTTTTAGGCTAATGATTAAATGGAGTGAAATACGGATTACTCATTCCTTTCTTTTTAAAAAATTTTAAAAAATGAGCGCCAGCGTTTTCAAATTTGTTTTTATAGTTTTAAAACTAAAGTTTTAGTTTCATAAAGCCCTATAAAATAATGGGTTTTCCCTGTTTTTAGGACTAAAATACGTTTCTGACAGATTGAAATACGGTACTGACAGATTGATGTACGGCACGAGTGGTGTCGTTGTACGGCTGATTTTGTCTTATCCACAGGCTCGGTTTTTGACAAAAGCCGGCGGATCGAAATACGGGTTTTGTCAATTCTGGGTCTGTTTAAACATTGCCTTAGCGAATCGTTTTTGACAAAGGAGATAGGACCAAAGTACGGTTATTTTGGCAGGGGCTGGTTTTGGCAATCCGGGAAGGATCGTTGTACGGAATTTTTGTCATATGCTCTATTGACCATGCGAAGGACGGGTTCAGTTTCTCCATCGATTAGGCTGAGGTCATAATCTGGCAGTGGGACAGCAGCTTCGACGATCTCACGGATTGCCTGCCTGAATTTATGGCGAGGCAGCTTTGATCCGCTGCGTTTGTGCAATTCGGTTAATCCGTAGTGGGCTTCGGTCTGGCCTGCCGCTTTGCGGGCCAGACGGTAGAGAAATTTCGCAATGGGACGTGTGATGAGGAAATAATCAGGATTGAGGGTCAGGATCGATGGCTTTCCATCAGGCTTCACCACCCCTTCATAAACCCAGTTCGGGATGTCGATTTCGACCTGATCGATCCTGTCATGACTCGTCCGGCTCACGACTTTATAGCGTCCGATCAGCGGGAAGGATTCTGTTTCACGGCGCTTCGACCGCCCTGTGTCCTTCGTCGAGAGGTTGGTGATTTTAATACGGGTTGCTTGCAGACGGTCTAAAGCGCGCTCAAGGTCCTCATATTGCTTTCCGCCCAATTCTCGACGGCAGAATTTAAGGATCTCCGAGGCGGCAGGCCGGTAAACTCGTGGCGGCAATGAAGGCCGCAGTCCTTTCGCTTCGTCGATCCGATACTGGCGTGTGGCGTCCGCCAGGTGCGAGATCATATTGATGACGATATCGTAATCATAGGCCGTGGCTAGACCGACGACCGCGCCGCCTTCGACGGTGATGATCGAGTCTTTCAGCTCGTAGCGGATAATCCCTTCCCCTGTCGTCTTGGACAAGGCGAATGGTGCTATATCCATAAGATTGAAATCATCCTTGATTGGTGCGTCATGGATGCTGGGAACGAAAAATGAAAGCTGTGAATCGTCTAATGGCGGCGCACGGACGATCGGTTTTGGTTCGGTCGGAACTTCATGGGATATGACCCGGGCCACTTCATCAGAGCGTATCGCTTCAGCCAGTCGCGCCAGAGATGATTTCAGATCATCATCCGGTAATTGCTCGAGCCGAAGATCGGCCAAGCTGCGGCGGCTGTAATAGCGGCGAATACGGCTTAGTGCATCCTTGTCAAGCGGCTTATAGGGATCGCCGCGTACATGGGCGACATGCTGCGCTATGCCTTGAATATACTCGTTTTTCTCATGCAGCGACAAGACCGCGAATTCGGCGCGTGATTTGAGATTGAGTCGAGTGGTCTTTGCCATAGCTTACGATAGGAATTGTCAACTTAAGTTATCTGATACGCATCCACGTCACGGAAGCTTCAGGCTGAAGGCATGGCTGTTGATCTCAGCCGGGAACGAAGACGGTCATGCGGATCAGGAGCAGCTTTCATCGCGTTATCCTGCCCTGCTTCAGGCAATATGCCAAGCCTGATTAATGTGACGAAGCCCTGCGAGGCGGTTGGCCTGGCGCTGGCCGCTCGTTTCGACCTAGCTGGAGGATTATTTTACGAGCGACCCAGCTGGCTATTTCAAGGGAATGGTGAAGAAAGCCGAAAAAGGCGAACTCTTCCTGGAAGGCTCCTTCTGGACACTCCGTAAAGCCAATGCTGGCAAAAGACTTTGGGCGTTGAATATGGCGTTCATGCCACGACACATGCGTCATCAAGGGGCTCGAAGCACAGATGGACGCTTATGTCCCTGGTAGGCTAACTCGTTTGGTGATGGAAGCTGCGGCTCACCTGTGGATCTTGCAATGGCACAGGGAGGATTACCTGTCCATGGGTCTTCAACACTTCTACTCTGACGCACTTTGATGCCATCGGGGGCGTCTAGCTCATCGGGCTCGTCTGCTTCCTCGGCTTCGTTCATATTTGTCTCAACGGTCAAGACGACGTCTTCAGCCACCGCTGCGAGAAATGCTTCCAGCCAGTGGATGCTATATTGGCCGTTCTGGATGTCGGCATTATTGACCAGCCTCTGAAACAAGGGAATCGTTGTCTTGATCCCGTCAACGATGAATTCGTCGAGGGCGCGGCGCAGCCGCATCAAGGCTTCCTTGCGGTTGGGACCATGAACGATGAGCTTACCGATAAGGGAGTCATAGGTTGGTGGAATCTTATATCCTGCATAGGCGGCACTATCGATGCGAATGCCGATGCCACCAGGCGTATGATATTGGCCGATCCTGCCGGGTGAGGGTGTGAATGTGGTGGGATCTTCGGCATTGATCCGGCATTCTATGGCGTGACCGCGAACGACCACCTGATCCTGGATAATGGATAAGGGCTGGCCCGCTGCGATCTTGATCTGTTCGTTGACGAGATCAAAGCCCGTGATCATCTCTGTCACTGGATGCTCGACCTGAATGCGTGTATTCATCTCAATGAAGTAGAACTTGCCATCCTTGTAAAGAAATTCGATCGTGCCGACGCCTAAATAGCCGAGTTTACGCATTGCTACGGCGCAGATTTCGCAGATTTCCTCGCGTTGCGTTTCATCGAGCACGGGGGAAGGGCTCTCTTCCCAGACTTTTTGGTGACGCCTTTGCAGGGAACAATCGCGCTCGCCAAGATGGACCGCATTGCCGCGCCCATCGCCAAGAACCTGGATTTCGATATGGCGAGGGTTTTCGAGATATTTTTCGAGATAGACCGAGCCATCACCGAAGGCAGCCTTTGCCTCGCTGGAGGCGGTCGCGACCGCGCTGGCAAATTCATCCCGGCTATGGGCTACTTTCATGCCGCGTCCACCGCCTCCCGAGGCGGCCTTGATCAAGACAGGAAAGCCAATGCCCTCTGCGATGTCCAAGGCCTCTTCGGCATGATTGAGCGCGCCAGACGAGCCCGGAACGCAGGGAATGCCGAGACTGATCGCGGTGCGTTTGGCTTCGATCTTATCGCCCATGATGCGGATATGTTCGGGCTTTGGACCGATGAAGGCGATATTATGCGCGGCGAGGATTTCGGCGAAATGCGCATTTTCGGACAAGAACCCATAGCCAGGATGGACGGCTTCGGCGCCCGTGATCTGGCAAGCCGCGATAATGGCTGGAATGTTCAAATAGGATTCTCGAGCGGGGGGCGGACCGAGACAGACCGATTCATGCGCAAGCTTGACATGCATAGCTTCGGCATCGGCGGTCGAATGAACGGCAACCGTGGAAATCCCGAGCTCCTGCGCAGCTCGTAGAACACGCAGAGCAATTTCGCCGCGATTGGCAATGAGGATCTTACTGAACATACGCATTCCCCTCTTGTATTTTTATATCATGTATAGCTCACGCTATTGTCTCGAAATCAAAAGAGGTCCTGGCGGCGATGAAGTCTGGCTACGACATCGCCGATTATCCTAATCGGATAGGAAGTTCCGTTTCACTGAGTCTAATGCGCGGAGGAGTGAAGTGCTGACATAGACCGGGGTGGTGCCCCTTTCACTTCCCTCTCACTCACGTGGCATTGACTTCTATGTCATTGACTTGGTCTCATCTCGGCGAAGCTGGGGCCACTCAAGAAATAGGCGTCTACCCGCAGACCGATCGGGAGCCTGACGCCAGGATCGAGATCGATCAATACTTGCAACACCTTGGTGTCGACCCGATCAGCAGGGCGACCTGTCATCACTTGTTTGGCGCCCATGCGTGTCGAGACGCGATAGACTGTGCCGCCGAATTTCTGATCCGGGAATGCATCGGCCGTGATCTCGACGCGCTGGCCGACCGTGGCCTGGCTGACATCGGTCTCATCAACTTCCGCGCGAACGCGCAGGCCATGCAGATTGCCGATGAGTGCGATGGGTGTCGGTGGCTGGTTCGTGACAGCTTCACCAGCGATGCGAACGCGGCGCAGAACGATCCCGGCGATCGGGGAGCGGATGAGAGTCTTGTCGAGGAGTGCGTCCGCCAAGGCTACATTGGCCTCGGCGAGGCGGACCTGGGCGCGTGCCGCCGCAATATCTTCCGGCCGTGTGCCTGCCTCGAGGAGGGCCAGCCTTTCAGCCATGACTTCGCGCCGCGCCGCAGTCGTATCGAGATTCGCCGTCGCCACGTCGAGAGCCGCCATTGTCGAGGCGCCCGTCTTTGCAAGGGGGACGCGGCGCTGATATTCGACGCGGGCGAGTTGGAGATTGGCTTCGGCTTCCTTCAGAGCCGCGCGTGCCTCCTTTCGTTCCTCGGAACGGGCGCCATTGATGCTCCGTTCGAGTTCTGCCTGCCTTAAGGCCAACTCCGCCCGCGCTGAGGACAACCTTGCAACCTGCTCGTCATTCTCGATCACCGCGATGATTTGTCCTTCATGCACTTCGTCGTTTTCTTCGACACGGACCTCGTGGATGATGCCAATCACCTGAGATCCGATTTCACGCTCCTCGCTGACAGGCTCGACCAGCCCGGGAGCCGCGGCCAAATGCTGTCGGGACACCGGACTGATCGAGGGTTGCGTCTGCGCAAAGGTTGGCGCTTGCGCGGGCCATACTATGGCTACCAAGCCAAGCGAGGTCAGGAGCACCATGGCGAGCCAAGAGGTTTTCATGACGAATGTCCCATTGTAAGACTTTGAGAATCTGGAAGAATACTTGAACGCTCGACAATGCGACCGTCCTCGAGATGCACGACGCGATCTGCGAAAGGAAAAATTCGGGGATCATGTGTCACGATGACAACGGCGCGATGCTGGTGATGAGCCAGCATACAGAAGAGTTCCATGGCCTTGAGGCCTGTCTCGGCATCGAGGGCAGCGGTCGGCTCATCGGCCATGAGGATGGGCGGATCGCTGGCAAGGGCGCGGGCGATTGCGACGCGCTGTTTCTGGCCGCTGCTGAGCTGCGCGGGATAGCTATCAAGACGGTGTCCGAGGCCCACGAGTTTCAGAAGCTCATGCGCGCGTTCCTGGGCGGCGCGTCTCTTCACCCCCAGGAGATCGAGCGTGACCATGACGTTTTCCGTGGCCGTGAGCACGGGAAACAAATTATAAGCTTGAAAAACAAAGCCGAAATGTTGCAACCGCAGCGAGGCAAGTTGCTCCTCGTTGAGCGATTGTGTCGTTTTCCCACGCAGATCGATGATCCCTGCGGTCGGCTTGAGAAGGCAGCCGAGGATATTGAGCAGCGTGGTCTTGCCACTGCCGGATGGACCCACGAGCATTAACACCTCGTTGGTATAAATCTTGAGATCGATCTCTCGCAGCACCGTGAAACGTGTGGTGCTGGAGCCGAATGTATGCGTGATGTTGGAGGCAATGACGACCGGCTGTTTCATCGAAACACCTTCACGGGGTCTATGGCTGTGACCTTGTTCAGGGATACCAATGATGCGCTGATGCACATCAAGATGGTGATAACCCCGATCCCCGAGGCGAGCCATAAAGGCACTTGCGGAGGGGAGCTGCTGTTGCGAGAGAGATAGGCGAGCAGCAGGACAACGCTAATGCCGGTCAGCCCCCCCAGAACCCCGCCAATGACGGCTTGCTTGATCACGATTTTATACAAATAGGATCGTGGGCCGCCCATGGCCCGGACAACGGCATATTCTGGCAGCCGGTCCAGAGTGCTCGCATAGAGCGTCTGTGCAACGATAACGACACCCACCAGGAGCGCCAGCAAGGATGAACTGATAAGTGTGATACCAGCACCCGTCGTGAATAACCAATAACTCCGGCTCCTGTGCGAGAACTCGTCCGTTGGCAGCACGTCGACATCCGGCATGCGTGTGGAAAGTGCCCGGATGACGGGTTCGGGTGCCTGTCCTTCCAGAAGCTTGATCAATACATAGGTTATGTCTTTGTCGCCAAGATCCGACAGCAGCCTCGCATTGCGCAGCGATGTGAAGACATAAGGTGCCTGGGTAAAGGTCCGGATGCCTTCGGTAAAGCCAGCGACGCGGGCGCGGTGATTGTTGATTTCGACGATTTGACCAATGGATGTGACGCCGAGTTTCTGCGCATAAAGGCGATCGATGATCACTCCATCGGGGGTCGACAGGGCATCATGGACATTCTGACCAGGCGTCATTGACGGCAGCAATCCCATTTCGGCATTTGGTTCCACGCCAATGACGAGGACCAATTCGCGAACGCCGTTGGATCGTTTCCAAGAGCCGAAATGCAGCAACATCGGCTCGGCCTTGGCGATCCCATCGACAGCGAGCGATTGGAATCGTCGCCGCTCTTCGATCGGGGTCGCGAGATCGACGCTGCGCACTCCTTGCACCGCGACCCAGAGATCCGCGCCGGCCTGATCGACGATCGTCGAGGTCGTATGCATGAAATTCAGCAACATGCCGAGCTGAATGCCCATCAAAACCGTCGAGAAAGCAATACCGACGAGCGTTACGGCGAAACGGACCCGGTCATGAACGAGGTTGCGCCACGCGATGAGAAGCGTCAGGCTTGAATGCCCACGCGGGACTGCCTGGGGGCGCTGGAAACTCTTGGTGAGTAGGCCGACACTATCTGCTGAAGACATTAGCGGGACTCCGCAAAGTTCGCTGTCCTGTTGCCAGAGATCCGCTTTGGGAACTTCAGCCGCAGTTGAAGAGGCAATCCATCGATATCGCTTCCAAAAATTCGTTCCGATGTTGCCGCGGTCTGGTCATATGCCCATGTATCCGGCATGGTGCCCGCACTCGCAAGTCTAGGCATAGATACACAAATGGTTATGCCGCAAAGGCGAAATCGCAAGATATCGAGCATCGTTTGTTGTCGCATCATCAATTTTCTCTTCTTATGAAGCTCTAACACGGCTTGTTGATCCGTATTCTTCACCGAAGCGTCGATTGAGTGATAGATTTAGGTGTTCCAATATATTGTTTGCCATGTGCTCGGCGCTGAACCGTGCCGCCAGCGCCCTGGTGTTCGCGGCAAGTTCCGCATGGAGATCATCATCCTTCAGCAGGCGCTCGAGCTGCCGTGCCAGATCGGCGCTGTCCCAGGTCTTGAATGTCAAGCCACCGGCAATGTTTCCATGCTGGATGACTTCCGTCACCCCGCCAATGTCTGGGACCAGCACAGGCGTCCCTTGGCTCATGGCCTCGGCGACAACCAGCCCGAACGCCTCCCGATCAACGGAAGGGTAGACGATACAGCGACTATGCGCGTAGAGAGCGTCACGCACCTCGAACGAAACAGCACCACTATGGTTGATGACGAGCTTCAAATGACTCGTGAGATCGTTGATGACCTTCTGATACGAACGCCCTTTTGCAGTGGAGCCGCAAATGACGAGCTGCAGGTGAACGCCGCGTACTGCCAAAAGTTTTGCTGCATAAAGTAAAAGGTCGATTCCCTTCTCGCTTTCCTGGCGTCCAATGAATGTGACAATGGCACCGTCTTGGGCATCGTCTTGCCTCACTTTCGGAAAGGCCGTCTTGAGGATTGAAAAGGGAAGCCTCTGCTCCTGTTTGGGGAGGTCGATACCGTTATAGATGACCCGGAAGCAATTAGGGTCCAGCCCGAGCTCAGTGACAAGACGTTGAAGATAATCCCGGCTGATCGCTATTGCGGGCCAGCCCGAGTTGCGGACCGCTTCGTCCAGCCGGCGCCGATAGTTTTGGAGCAATCCGGCTTTTGCGGCGAAATCGGCAAATTGTTCATCACCCTGGAACGTAACGAGATAATCGAGCGGCACTTTGCAAAGCTTCTTAACCTCGAGGGCCAGGGGGCTGATGGAGCCGAAACTCATCATCAGATGCGTAACGCCGTCCAACTCCACATATTTAAGCAATCTCTTGACAAGCGAAGGATCAGGATCCGACTCCGTATAAAGCGAGCGCATGAGGTTTTGCAGAAGACGATCGACAAAGCCGGGAATGTTTTGGACGATATTGGTGCGCCAGCCTTTCGGGAAAAAAGACAGAAGCGGTCCAACTATTCTGTCCAAAAATTCGGACGGTTGCTTGAATTGATATCGTGTGCCGTAACAAAGAATCCTCTGTTCGATCCCATTGATGACAAGGTCAGGATTATGCTCGAGCATCCAATAGATTACGACCTTGAAACCACGTTTGTACAGGGAATGAGCGAGCGTTAGGTCCCGAATGGTGGAACCCAGATACGATCCACTTCCTATAGTGACAAAGGCAAAGGTTGGGTTCTGTGCCATAGAGGAGTTCCATCGTTTATGCCGCTCGGAATATAGAGATGGATCATTTTTCTACCGCGATGGTCACGTGTTCGGTTAATGAATGTATCACCGACAGAACCATTTCATAAGCCATGATGAATACGCAAAGCCTATCCAAAAATTGTATAGGCTGACTCGCTTTTGTGACCAAAACTCGAATGTGGCTGACTTGCATAGGCGATGATGAAGCCACAGTCCTCCACGGTCTTCACCTCAAAGGAGCGAGCGCTTGTCTGATGCTTGATCTCAATCCGCCCGCCGTTTTCCAGCTGGATTGCTTCGAACGCTTGAGGCAAGCCATTGATCCCTGTGCCCAGAAGCTTACCGGTGGCCTCCTTGGCGCACCAGAGTCGTGTAATCCATGTCTGGTGTTCCACCTGTGGAAACTTTGCAATCAAGTTACGCTCGTGTGCCGTGGTAAAGGCCTGGATGAAGCTGGCATCGTGTTCGGCGATACGCTCAATATCCACACCTACGGCTTCGGTATGCGCCACGGCTATTGCTCTGGTCTCACTGTGAGCGATGCTCACGAGTGGCGGCGTATTGCACCCCGGGAGCGCCCTGACGAATGGGCGTCCCTGTCCATCATTATCAATGGTGAAGGCTGCGGGATGCAGCATGGGAGCCTGCGTTTGCTCGGCGGCCCACAGACGCACGGCGTCCTTGGCCACGACGCGCCCAAGCAGCCATTGTTTCTGGCGTTGGGGGATACGGGCATGACCGTTAAAGACTGGCATTTCTTCCATGCTCAAGCAATGCCGCGCCAATATGCTGAAATCAAAATTTTGAAACTCGGCAGTGGTCACCGTCAGGCATACGGATCCGTCGCCCGAGTTGGGCAGAGGCGCCGCTCGGCCAAGCAGGTATTGGTCGGGAAAGCGGCGGAAATCCACTAGGCATTGCTCCCAGTTGAACTTCCAGCTTCCCCAATCCACGATGCGCATCCACACGGCGCCAGCGCCGTCCTGGACCTCGACATTGGCGAGGAGCCGCTTGCCTTCTGTCTGGGTGATCTCCACCCGCACTGGAACACGGGTCCCAACCGGGGGGGAGGGGCAATAGATCTCGAGTTTCGCAAGACCAATGGGGAAGACATAGCGGCCATGCTCCATGGCCCAGACGCCTAAGATCTGGCCGATGCCATCGAGCAAAGCCGGGTCGATGAGGAGTTGTGGGCTACGGGTTGACCCAAACAGGTCCTCAGGGGAATGCCTGACGAATTCACCTATAATCCCATGATCACCGACGATGATCTCACCGGACAGGCAGTGAAAGCTCGGTCCATGAAACATATGGCGCTCGCCATAGATCTCTTCACCGGTGAGAGGATGCCGATAGGGATTGGCCAGTTCGGTGAAAGCGGGAGATAATTCGATGAGATAGTGATCGCCAAACAGCACCATCGCGCTGATCGCGGGCCGGGTCTGCCCCTCGATAAAGACCTCGACCCTGATGAAGGAGGCGCCGCGATCTTCGTCATGGCGATCGACCCGCGCCGTGATATGCAGCGTCAGGACATCCGTATCCGCCAATTCGATCCAACGGGTGGCCTTGACGTCTTCAAAGCCCAGCAAGCCATAGCCGGGGACGAGACAGGCCGCGACCTCCGCCATGACTTCGAGGCTCATGGTCATGGGCAGCACTGGCAGGCAGGCGGAGGCTGGCTTGACGCCTGGCGCATGGACGAAGGCATGATCGGCGAGGTAGCGATCCCCCTCCAGCGTCAAGTGCCGCTCGACTGTGATGGTCTCCCCTGGAACATAGGCCAAGACCGGGCCCAGAAAAGGCAGAATGGCCTCGTTCTGGGCCTCATCCATTGTTGCTGTGTGGACAGGCTGGGACGCCGTGCTCGAGGGGGTAGGAATTGGTGGCTCGGGGTTTCCAAGGTCCTCATGCACGGCCACGGCCAGGGCCAACTCCTCCGCTGCTCGGGCCTCGAACACACGTCCGATCAATGGCAAGTCGCCGACACTTGGCTGCTTCGGGACAGGGGTTCCCATATGTCTACCTCCCTACTCAACAATTATCTCTTCATTCAACGCTCATATCTTCTCCAGCACTGATCCGCTGGCTGTCAGGCCAGGCCCGAAGCCGAGGCAAACAATGCGTGTGCCTACGGGAATCCCGGGCTCTTCCACGATCGCCTTGAAGATGTGCGGGACCGTTGCCGAGGACATGTTGCCGTTCTCGGCGAAGACGGATTTGCTGATGGCCACCTGATCATCATCAAGACCCAGGGCGTCTTGAATATGTTCAACGATCTTTGGCCCACCTGGATGAATGGCGAAAGCGAGGTGCCGCCGTTCACGCTCGAAGTCGATTCCGACCTGTTGCAGCAAGGCTTCCACGAAAGGTCGGACCCATTGCTTGATGATCACAGGCACCATCACCGAGAGCGTCATGTGAAAGTGTGTTGAACCGGGCATCCAGGTCATGTCCTTGGCTGAATTGGGGAGCACGTGCTCGTTGAACGCCAGGATCTTCAAACCGTGCTGACCGCGCTTGCGCAGGGATTCCTCGGAGACCACGGAATATTTGATGAAGCCGTCTGAAAACAGCGTCGAAGTGATAATATTCTCTACTTTAGGATTCTCGACACCGATATGAGCCGACAGCACTTCGGTGTGGACGATGTCCACACGCTTTTTGGGTGGTGTCACGCCGGATTGCGAGGAGGACAGGAATCCATGCGCCATCTTGATGGCCGGGAAAGCCCCGTGACAGCACATGTGATAGCTGTGCGTCACCGTCGTGTTGAACCAGTTCTTGTCAGCCGCCAGCTTCTCGGCGGGACTTGGGGCGAGATAGCCAGAACAGGTCACATGGATTAGATCATCGGGAGCCTCGGATTCATCGCCATACATTTCCGCCAGGCAGTCATCCGTGATTTTAGCGTAGCTCTCGTGACGGGTCTTGATGTCCTTGGCGTTCAAGCTCTCGTAATTATCAAAGAGCTTCATGTATTCATGCTCGGGCTCCATGAGCCTGAATTCACCATTGCTGAACTGAATGTCCTTCATACGCGGGAAGAACACCAGCTGCCGTCGTTTGATCACAGATGGTGACAAGGCATAATTATCGAATTTCTCTCGGATTTCCTTGTGGACCTTGTCAAAGTCTTCCTTCTCGGTAATGCCCTGATTCCGGCAATAGGTCTTGGCGAAACCCCAAGCCGATATTTCCAATGTCACGGCTTGAGGGGTGGGTTCGACCAATTGAACCGGAACGAAATCGGCCAAGACAGGCTGGTTATAAAGCGACATGCTATTATACCTCCCTATGGCATATATGATTGCATAAAACAATATATAAAACGACATGTGTAAATATATTAAAATAATTATTTCAGTAATTTGGCAAAAAATTGTCGCTATACTTGAGTGTCTTGTGAATAATTACAAGTTGCCGCCACTCATCTGCTTCCCATGTGCAGCATGAGGCTTAATATAACTATGCCTATGTTCTAGTCTGTGCTCATATCTTCTCCAGCATCAATCCTGTGACTGTCAGGCCAGGCCAGGCCAGGCCAGGCCGGAAGCCGAGGCCTGCGATGTGTGCCACTGGGATTCTGGGCTCTTCCATGGTTTTCTTGAAGATGTAAGGGGTCGTCGCCGAGGGTATGTTGTCGTGCTCGGCGACGACGGATTTGCTGATGGCCACTTGATCCTCGTCGAGATTCAGAACGTCTTGTCCATGCATGATGATCTTTGGCCCACCCGGATACTCCTTCTGTTCATTTGACTAAGATAAGTTGCAGGCGCCCGGCTGCTTCGGAAACGTGACAGGAAGCTCCATATGACTATGCCTGCGTCCTACGCGACGCTCATATCTTCTCCAGCACCAGTCCGGTGGCTGTCAGGCCAGGCCCGAAGCCGAGGCAAACAATGCGTGTGCCTACGGGAATCCCGGGCTCTTCCACGATCGCCTTGAAGATGTGCGGGACCGTTGCCGAGGACATGTTGCCGTTCTCGGCGAAGACGGATTTGCTGATGGCCACCTGATCATCATCAAGACCCAGGGCGTCTTGAATATGTTCAACGATCTTTGGCCCACCTGGATGAATGGCGAAAGCGAGGTGCCGCCGTTCACGCTCGAAGTCGATTCCGACCTGTTGCAGCAAGGCTTCCACGAAAGGTCGGACCCATTGCTTGATGATCACAGGCACCATCACCGAGAGCGTCATGTGAAAGCGCGTCGAACCTGGTACCCAGGTCATGTCACTGGTTGAATTGGGGAGCACATGCTCGTTGAACGCCAGGATCTTCAAGCCGTGCTGACCGCGCTTGCGCAGGGACTCCTCGGAGACCACGGAATATTTGATGAAGCCGTCTGAAAACAGCGTCATGGTGACGATGTTCTCAGCCTTGGGACTCTCGACACCGATATGAGCCGACAGCACTTCGGTGTGGACGATGTCCACGCGCTCCTTGGGCGGTGTCACGCCGAATTGCGAGGAGGACAGGAATCCATGCGCCATCTTGATGGCCGGGAAAGCCCCGTAACAGCCCATGTGATAGCTGTGCGTCACCGTCGTGTTGAACCAGTTCTTGTTGGATACCATCCGCTCGACGGGACTGGGTGCGAGATAGCCAGAACAGGTCACATGGATCAAATCATCGGGGGCTTCGGATTCATCGCCATACATTTCCTCCAAGCAATCAGTGGCGACCTTGGCGTAGCTGTCGTGGCGGGTCTTGATGTCCTTGGCGTTCAGATTGTCATAGCTATCGAAGAGCTGCATGTATTCATGCTCGGGCTCCATGAGCCTGAATTCACCATTGCTGAACTGAATGTCCTTCATACGTGGGAAGAACACCAGCTGCCGTCGTTTGATCACAGATGGTGACAAGGCGTAATTATCGAATTTCTCTCGGATTTCCTTGTGGACCTTGTCAAAACCTTCCTTCTCGGTAATGCCCTGATTCCGGCAATAGGTCTTGGCGAAGCCCCAAGCCGATATTTCCAATGTCACGGCTTGAGGGGTGGGTTCGACCAATTGAACCGGAACGAAGTCGGCCAAGACAGGCTGGTGGTAATTGAGCATATGAGACTACTCCTTGGGTGCGTTTGACCTGCGGGTCTATTGGCGCAAGGCTAGTTGGGCGATCTGCTGTAGACTTGCAGCCACGACGATCTCGGGCTTGCCGCTATTGCTGCGTCCGAGTTCCTCAAGGCAACGCTGCCTTCCTTCTGCTACTGGTATGGGATGGATGTTCTTGGTGGCATAGAGTCTGCGGAGCTCATCGCTCACCATGCCGCCATCCCAAGGCCCCCAATTGATCGCAATCGTATGGACATGGGGCCAGTCATGGCTCAGCCGGTCGGCGAGCTTGTTCACGACCTCATTGGCCGCGCTATAGTCGGATTGACCGGCATTGCCGAAACGGCCCGCGATGGAAGAGAAGAACATCAGGAACTTCAGGCCCTCGGGCCGTAGCTTATTGGCCAGGACCGTCGCGGGAACGACCTTGGTCGTGAACACGATATCGAAGGATTCCGGGGATTTGTCGCGGATCGACTTGTCGTCGATCACGCCGGCGCCATGGAGTACGCCGTCGATACGTCCCCAGCGTGCATAGACATCGTCGATGAGACGGCCGAAGGCCTCACCATCTCGGATGTCCAAGGTGTGATAGTCCACCTCTGCCCCGGCTGCCCGCATCGCCGCGAGATTGGCGCGGATCTGTCGGTCTCGGAGCATCCGCTTGAGGGCGCGATTGACCTCAGCTGGTGTGGTCTTCGGGTTCTGCGCGCGCAATTCGTGGATCAGATATTGCTGCAATTGCTGCGGCTCAACCAGGTCGCGGGTCGCCTTGGCTTCCTCCTCGGGCATCGGGCTGCGTCCCACCAGCACGAGGCGCGGGTGGAATTTCTCCGCGAGCGCCTGCGTGACATCGGCGGTAATGCCATAGGCTCCCCCGGTCACGAGCAGCACCGAGTTTGAATCCAGGTCCAAGGTTGAGAGATCCGCGGCGGTGGCGCTGCCTTTGCCGAGATCGAGCTTCCAGCGCTCCTTCGGGGTGAATCCTACCTCTACCGTCTGGTCGTCATTGCCGACTTCGCGCAGCACTTCGGTGACCAGATGATGGAGGTCGATGTCGGGATCCACATCGATACATTTCACCCGTATCCCGGGCCATTCCCGGGCCACTGACTTGGCCACTCCCAAGGTTCCCGCATGCAGGGCCGGAAAGGCACGGGTCTGCCGCAGGCCGAATTGCCCATCGAAAGCGGTCAAATTGATCAACCAACCGCCGCCGATCGGAGCACTTTCCTTGAGGTCCGTTTCGAGCACTTTCAGGAGGAGGAACAAACGACGGGCATATTCGAGATGCTGGTCGTTGGCAGCATCGGCGATTGTTCCCAGACCTGCCAGGTTGAAGAGGGCGCCGACCTTTTGTCCCTTCTCAGCAATGAGCGCGCGGAGCTTGCTTACGCCGTCCAGTGAAGAGAAATCGACTTCAATGCGATCCTCATCAAGGACATGGGTGTCGGTGCCGGAAACAATCTGCCGGACGTGATAGTGCTTGGCTGTCAGCCGATCTCGGAACGCAGTCCCCAGGATCGGCACGTCGCCGACTAACAGGATCAGCCGATCGGCCGGAAAGCCGTTCATCTCGGCCATGCCATCCCGTGGGGCCGCCACGGGGGTGACGGTATAACGCTGCACTTCGTCAGCGCTTGCCATGATCTCGATTGACTCCGCTGCCTCAGGCAAGGACACCGACGACGGAGTCTGGGATTTTTTTACGGAATCGGCCCCTTCCGGCATGGCCATGCTCTGATGCAGGCCGTCATACCAGTCGATCACCGCATTCAAGGTTTTGAGACTGGACAATTCCTCGAACACGGTCTCCTCGGCACGTCCCTCCATGAAGGGATATTGGTCCTTGAGCTTGCTGAAGATCTCGATCCGTTTGATGGAATCGATGCCGAGATCAGCTTCCATATGGGCGTCGAGGTCCAGCATGTCCTCGGAATAGCCGGTGCGCTCGGCCGCCGCGTGCAGGAGATCGGCCTTGAACTGTTCCGTTGGCGCGAATGCTTTCTCACCGGTCGCATGAGCATCGGTCGTGCTCTTGGCCTTCAGGATGACATGATCCGCCGCAGAGCCGTTCGTTCCTACCCCGGAATTCTGTGGCGCGGCCGTCTCGAGCAAGGAGACTGACGCTGCAAGGGGAGGGATTTTTATCGGATCCGCGCCCCCTCCCGGTTTTGCCAGGGTCTGACGCAGGCCGTCATACCAGTTGATCACCGCATTCAAGGTTTTGAGGCTGGACAATTCCTCGAACACGGTCTCCTCGGCACGTCCCTCCATGAAGGGATATTGGTCCTTGAGCTTGCTGAAGATCTCGATCCGTTTGATGGAATCGATGCCAAGATCAGCTTCCATATGGGCGTCGAGGTCCAGCATGTCCTCGGAATAGCCGGTGCGCTCGGATGCCGCGCGCAGAAGATCGGCCTTGAACTGTTCGGTTGGCGCGAATGCTTTCGCATCGGTCGTGTTCTTGGCCTTGGCGCTGCCGTTTCCAGACATTGCTGGAGCTCTCGCCGGCACGGCGTTCAGGGTGGGGGAAGCGAAAGCGGCTGGAGCGGGTTGCGTGGGTTTAGCTCCATGCGGACTTGGTGCGACCGCGAATTTCGGCAGCACGGGAGCCGGGGGGACTATTGTCGCGGCCGGTGCCCTGGCTGGGACAGGAGGAAGTTGCGCAGGAAGGGGTTGCACATTGGCTAGCGCCAACACCGAATTCGAAGGAGCGGTCATCTCCGGACGTTGTCCGGTGAGCCAATGTTCCTGGAACTCGAAGAAGCGCCTAAGGGTCTCTTGCTGTGTACGCTGCAAATCGATGAGCTGCGCTAAACTGCCTTGGACCTCGGTAAACCGCGATTCAGATCCTAAAGCATAGGCCGCTGGGGGGCTGGCGGCGATTCTCGATGATGGATCGTAATTGGACACAACGGGTCTCCCCTCACGCTCGACAAAGGAATTTTGGCTTGCTGGTGCGGCGGTGCTCCCGCTCGCTCGCTCGGCAGCGGCCGGATTGATCGCGGGACGGGCTAGCCCGTTTGGCAATGCGCCATCCTGCGCTGCTTGTGTATTAATGGGCTTGTGTATGCTGGGTGCCGACAAGCTGGGTGTTTTGGGCGGTGTAGGTATCTTGGTGGATGCCTGGGAAGGGGCCTGGATGGGTGTATACCAGGGAACCGCCTTGCCGCCGTTGACGCGCCAGACCATGGGGCCCGGCTGCGCCTTTGCGCGGGCTTGCGCGAGTGTCTGTTCCAGATTCGTATCCGCCAGCCCGCGCCGCTGGAACCAGGGCTCCAGATTGATCGGCAGCCCGAGGGAGAACACTTGGGCGAGCAGATGGGCGAATTGCAGCCAGCCGGGCCGATCCGGCACGTCAATGCCCAGGCTGACATGAGGTCTGTCACCCAGGATGCGGTCCACGAGCCCGCTCAACACGAGTCCCGGCCCCGCCTCGATGAAGACCCGCGCCCCCGCTTCATAGAGATGCTGGATCTCGTCCACGAAACGCAAAGGCTCGGCGATATGGCGTGCGAGCAGGGCCTGGATCTCGCCGGGATCGTCGGGATAACGATTCCCGGTGGTATTGCTGAAGAGTGAGATCTGAGGGCGTTGGAACGTGATCTTGGCGAGTTCGGCTGCGAGAGCCTCTTGCGCCTCGGCCATGGCGGCGCAATGGAAAGCCGCCGTGACCGCAATCGGTTTGATCCGCAGGGACTCCTGGATCAAGGCCTTGACCGCCGCATCGATGGCTTCGGCAGAGCCGGCGATAATGGTCTGATCGGGGGCATTGAGATTGGCCACGCTCACGGCCAATCCAAGGCGATTGATCGCCTCAACGACCCGGGCCTCATCGGCATTGACCGCCGCCATGGTCCCGGATTCCGCCTTGGAGGTCTGCGCCGCGATGCGGCCGCGCACTTCGGAGAGCCGGATCAGATCATCGCGTGAGATCACGCCTGCGGCGCAGAGCGCGACATATTCGCCGTAACTGTGACCAGCCACGAAATTCGGCCGCAGCCCGAAGGATGTGAGGAAATCAAGGGCTGTTAAATCAATTACGCCGAGGGCCGGCTGCGCCACATGGGTATCATTCAGGGCCTTTTGCTGCTGTTCCTGCTCCTCCTTGGTGAAACTGGGCAGCGGATAGATATAGCGCGACAAAGGTTGTGGCAGGGCTTCTTTGAGCAAGGCGTCGGCCCGCTCGAAGAGCGCATAGCTAGCAGGACGTGTGAGCACGAGGTCACGCAACATGTTGATCCGTTGCGATCCCTGACCCGAGAACAGCATACAGACAGCGCCACTGTCTTCGCGGTGCTCCTGTTCCCGGTAATAGATGCCCTGCGGCGCTTTGATGCTGGTCTTGTCCTTGGATTCGCGCAGGAAGAACTCTAGCTTGGTTTTGAGATCAGCGACCGAACTTGCTACAATGGCGAGCTGGCATGTGAGCGCACCGTTCTTCGGCCGAACCCTGGCCTCATCGAGATGGACCGCATAGGCGAGCTGGGCGAGGTTCAGATGCTCGGGCTGGGCGAGCCCCTGCAATAAGGTCCTGACGGCTTGTTCGACCTCGGGGCGCTTGGCGCGGCCGAAGGCGAAAATCTCGGCGGCGCGCGGGTTCAAGTCCTGGCTGTCCGAGGGTCTATATTCGCCGCGATATTCCTCCAGGACCGTATGAAAATTGGTGCCCCCGAAGCCGAAGGCGCTGACGCCGCATCGGCGTGGCTGCCCTTCGGGCATGCCGAGCCACGGCCTGGCTTCAGTATTGATATAGAATGGTGTGTTGGGGAAATCGACCCGCGATGAGGGCCGTTCCACTCCAAGGGTTGGGGGCAGTACGCGATGCTTGAGCGCCAGGCTAGCTTTGATCAGGGCGGCCAGGCCAGCGGTCACCTTGGTATGCCCGATCATGGATTTCACCGATCCAACCGCGCAATATTGATGCTGCGTGCTGGCGGTCCCAAAGGCGAGGTTCAGCGACTCGATCTCCGACCTGTCACCGAGCGCGGTGCCCGTGCCATGCGCTTCAATCAAGGTCACGCTGGCCGGATCCACGCCTGCATCCGCGTAAGCCCGCTCGATCGCGCGGACCTGGCCTTGAGGATGCGGAGCTGTCAGGCTGCGGTTGTGCCCGTCACTGGAACTGCCGATGCCCTTGATGACAGCATAGATCTTGTCACCGTCGCGTTCGGCGTCAGTGAGGCGTTTCAGCACCACCGCGGCGACACCCTCGCCAAGAGCAATCCCGTCGGCGCTATCATCGAAGGGACGGCAACGCCCCCGTGGCGAAAGCGCATGGGTTTGGGCGAAGGTCATGAACCCGAGAACATTGTTGGCGCCATCGACCGATCCGACCAGGGCGACATCGGCATCGCCGCTGCGCAACTGGCGGATGCCGGTATCGAGCGCGGCAAGGGAGGCGGCACAAGCGGCGTCCACGGTGAAATTGGTGCCGCGCAAGTCAAGGCGATTGGCCACACGCCCCGAGACCACATTGGCGAGCATGCCCGGAAAGGAATCTTCGGTCCATTTGGGCAAGTCGTGTTCACAGAGGGAATCGAGAATGCGTTTGCGGTTGTCCTCCGAGACACCTTCCACTTTCGGTAAGTAATGAGTCAAAAGGGTCCGGAAGATATAGTCCATCCCGAGATCGTTCATGCCGCTGGCGGCGAAGATCGTAGCGGTGCGTTCGCGTGGGAAAGGCCGGCGATCAAACCCGGCATCTTCCAGGGCCTTGCTCGCGATATGCAGAGCCAGAAGCTGTATGGGTTCGATGGAGCGCAGACTTGCCGGCGGAATGCCGTAGTGGGTCGGATCGAAGGCGACATCGTCGAGGAAGCCGCCCCATCTGGAATAGACTTTGTCCTTGATTCCCCGTTTAGGATCGAAAAAATCGTCTGCCCGCCAGCGAGACTCCGGCACTTCGCGGATCGCATTGACCGCGAGCATGATATTCTGCCAGTAGCTCGGCAGGTCACTCGCCCCGGGCAGCAGGGACGCCATACCCACGATGGCGATGTCCTCATGCGGTTTGGGCATGGCCGGATGTTTGTGTTCGGCTTGTCTGAGTGCGGCTTGGGCCAGTACCGCTGTTGCCTCCGCGGAGACATCATTGTGTAACTCAGCCATGCTGACTCTGGCTTTGCGCAACCGCGCCACTTCTCCCATCATATACAGACCTTCGCGGCGCTGGGTCTCTACATCAAGGCCGGTATAGCGGTCGGTGCCGTCGCTGGCCGTAGAATTGGCGTTGCGAGATACTCCTTTGGAGGCGATGCGCAGACGGCCAATGTTGAGGAGTTCCAGCTCCATGAGGATTTGGTCGTCGGATTTGGTGTCGAGCAGCAGCTCGTTTCTTTTGTCGTCGAACTCATTGCAGAAGTTCGTTTTGGCGCAGCGGGTATAGATGCCGACACCCGATTGCAGGACGGCGGTTTCCTCGCAGGCGATGGCCTGCTCCTGAAACTCCTGCACAATGGCGCCGGCGTGAACCGCTTCCTGCGTAAACAGATAGGCTGTCCCCATCAGTACGCCGATCTTCATTCTGCGCTCGCTGAGCGGTGCTGCCATGACCGACACCATGGCGGCCGACATGGCATTATGTATGCCGCCCGCGAACAAGACCTGGACGGATTCAGGATCCTTGATCTCGGCATTGAGCAAAGTGTCGATCGCTGAGCCCCACAGGGTAAAACTTGTGCGCGGGCCGGTGTGACCGCCACATTCGCTTCCCTCGAAGATGAATTTCCGTGCTCCTTCCTTGAGAAATTCCTTCAGGAGGCCCGGAGAAGGCACGTGCAGATAAGTGGAAATGTTGAGATCTTCCAATTCCCGCGCCTGGCTCGGCCTGCCGCCGGCAATAATGGCAAAGGGAGGTTTGACCTCGCGGACAGCTTCCATCTGCTCTTGCCGCAGATCGAGTGGCATGAAGCCCAATATGCCCACGCCCCAGGAACGCTGGCCCATCAGCTCCTTCGCCTTGACCAGCAGCGCGCGCGCTTGGGGGCCGCGCATCACCGCGAGGGCGAGAAAGGGCAAGCCGCCTGCTTCGGCCACGGCCTTGGCGAAGGGGGCAACATCACTCACCCGGGTCATGGGCCCTTGCACGATGGGGTAGCGGGTCCCATGCAGCTTGGCCAAGGGGGAATCGGGTGCCAGGTGATTGTTGCTTCCGGCCTGGCTCAGGGACGCATCAATGGCGTTGCGCATCGCCATGATGACACTGCCGACCGTCACATAGCGCTGGCCGAAGGCGCCAGCAAAAGCGATGTCCTGTCCGACGGGCATGAGGGGATCGATGTGATCGGAGAGCTGCCGTTGCAGGAGTTCCTGCCAGCCGGCGCCTTTCGCAACAGCCAGTTCGAGTTCGCGCAACTTGCCGCGCCCATGCCGATTGGACAGACGAAACAGATCGGCATCGCGTCCAATCGTGAGCGTTTCGCTGCCATCGAGCCGGCTCCAGAGCTCCCTTTGCCCGGGGGAGAAACAGGGGCCTTCCTGCGTCAGCCAAAGTTGTTCGGCAAGGACCACCCCAGTGGCGCCGGCTAGAACCGCCGCAGCGGCACTATGCATGCTAATTCCGCCCTGTATCCAGTAAGGAATCTTGATTGGCCCGCGCAATTCCTGCAGCAAGATGAAAGAGGACGATTTGCCGACTTGGCCCCCGGCCTCATGACCTTTTACAATCAGGCCCGCATAGCCCGCGGCCTGCGCCGCCAGAGCCGTATCCTGATCATGAACCTCCAAGAAAACCTGTTGCGCCAAGCGCTCGGCTGCCTTGAGTTGCTTCAGCACCTCATGGGTCTTAAGCCCTGCGAGTACTAGGACTGGTATCTCGCCCTGGAGGTTGTTCGCGAGCTGGTCCAAGCCGCGAGAATCTGCCCCAAATGTATCCCACCGTACTCCCCAACGCCCAACTGCACCGGTCATGCTGCGTAATTGATGGAGTGCCGCAGTGATCGCGGCGGCGTCATCCTGTAATCCCAGATCGAGAATACCAAGTTCGCCTGCCTTGCTGGCTGCAATGGCTATTTGTGGATCGATTGTATGCCAAGGTGTAATAGCAACAATGGTTTCCATTCGTGTACTCCCTGAGGACGCACGCCCACAGCGTCAGTTCAGGTGAACTGACTGCGCGATGAAGGCAGCGTCATCTTTGCCCGCTAGCGGTTTTTGGGTCTTGGGTTTTCGTATTTTGTGATTTTCGGCTTCATGATATCGAGCCGGAATTTCAGCTGATTTTGTTGATCAGCTTTGCGCTGATGTCCACGACGCACGGGGATAAACTAAAACATAACAAATAATTACGATCCAAAGGGAGCGCGTCTATGAATGTCGAATGCGCTCTATTCCACTGTGGGCGTATATGCGACTAAATGTCGCATCTCCTTATTGATACGCTAGGTTCCAGGTGAGATCAAGGGCTTTCTCAGTATCAGCAATGTATTCATCGGGTTTGGACCGCAAAAATGATGCGGAGTGCTGTGGTATAGTGCCTACCACGGGGATAATGGATACTCTCTCAGATGCGCGATGGTAGATAAAACAGCGATGTATCCAGTATTGGTAATGGCGTAGGTATAGTCATAGTAATTGTAGCGCCCAGGCTCGAAGGCGGGCCAGGGTGAAGATGACAAGTATCACAGTGCCCAATCCCCATTATCGTCATCGGTTCCCTGGACAGATGACAAATGATCCTGCGACGAGAGTTTCACCCGGATTTAGAGTGAACTCCATTATCCATGCACGCAGCGATCAATGCGGTGCCATGCTCGATGTCACTTCTGAATGATGACATCAAAATCTGCCAAAATGCAGAGGCGATTTGTGAAGTGGCCTGGCGCCCGGCCGTGTATTTTATAGTAGCTTTAAAGAGATGCAACACATTCATGGTCTTCCAGAAACGGTTGTAAACTCTGCCGATGAGCAAGATTGGATTTGCGTCGCTTGCAGTATCAAATCTGAAAGTAGATTCCCCTTTTTAGGGATTAATATAACGTATTTTCAATAAGATAATAGTATTAGATAAGACTTAACTTGAATGTCTGATGCTCTGAAGCAGAGGGACGAAGTTCTCCACGAGCGATATGAACGTCACGTCGCTGGGTCGCCGTGATGCGGCCCCTTATTGTGCTCATGATCGTGGCGCATGAATAGCGATTGGCGTCAGTTGATCTGTGAAAGCGTAGACCAAGCCGCTGATCACCGTCAGCATCGATGACAACGGTGCGTTCTTCTTCGCTCAATCGGAAATCGCGCCGGAGGAACTCGTCACTGTGCTCGGGCCAACTTTGTGTGGCCAGGTTCTCTCACGTGTTAAAACCTATGTCCTGTATACCCTTACGAACTGCGCGGCCCTTTGGGCTGCGCAGTCCTGGCTTGTCTATGCTCGACGGCCGTGCGTACTGATCGTTTCGTGTGCTTGCCGCAAGGCTCGCGCCAAGCCGTTGCGTTTTCTCGCCATCTTTCAGGATGGTTGAAGCCTATTCTGCTGCCGCATGAGTTCAAGCTCGTTGCCTGGTGGTCAAGCAGATGCATCCGTGGGTTGGGAGAAGGGCTTGCGGCCATTCCCTTGCCTTCAGCCTTTCCCGCAGGACTTTCCGAGCCTGTTTCAGTCGGGTGAAAGCCTCGAACCTGGCGTTGTTTAAGGCCGGCATCTTTGTGCTCCGGGACAATGCCGAGGGCAAGAGCTATGGCCAGCGCGGTGCCGATGGCCGCATCTTCATCGCCTATGGATTCTCTCGCTGCTGGAGCAGCGCTGCGGGGACTTTATCTCTCGACCAAGCCTGAGGATTATTTTCCGAGCGGCCCAGTGGCTATTTCGGGGCACTCCGCAAAGCCGATGTTGGAAAAAGATCATCGAGTTATTGAAAACAAACGCGCAATTTATGTTAAATTGTCATTGAATAAACTGTTTTTCTGGTTACAGGAAGCAGGATGGCTTGTGGAGCCGTTGACTTGAGAAAGAGAAGAAAATGACCGTGTCCTCAATCGACCAGGTCCGATCCGAAATTGCCTCCCTCGAAGAGCGCTTGGAGAAACTGCGTCAGGTGGAGAGCATCCTTGCCGAACTTTCTGGTGAAGGGGTAAGCCAACCGAGCCCGAGAAAGTCCCGTGTCTCAGCTCGGCAACAGATGGAGCGGCGGCCGGAAAAATTGACGCAGCCTGTGGGCCGCCGTCGTGGAGCTAAACTGCAAGGGCGTGAAGGCTCGACGCCCAACGCCATTCTCTCTCTGTTGGAGACGCAAGGTCCCCTGGCACGTGCGGAGATTGAAGAAGCGATCCGCGCCGAGCGTGAGATCGGCAAACAGACGGTTTCCGTGAGTCTTCAGCGCCTGCGCGGGAGCGGTAAGATCCAGCTCGAGGATGGCAAATGGGGTCTCGCTGCTTGAGCAGATGAAGTGAATGGCTAGAGCATTCGTCGTGGCATGCCCGACTTGGAAGCAATCACTGAACTGAATGGCAAATTGCCCTCTGCTGCCCTCCCGTCAAGTTGTGCTTGACGGGAGCCCTTGGCTAGCTTCACCCATTACAGCCATCCATTCACCCTCGCGGCACTATCTCGAGCCAGCGCTTTTTTATGGCGAGATATACAAGCTCCGGCTTCGTCATTCGGAAAGCTGCTTCTGTATGTTGCTTGATTGCTCTGTATAAACACATTGGCTCCATTGCGCGAGATCGACGATAGAAACGCGCTGGCCTCTTCGCCTTTGTTCAACTGACGTAAGGGCGAAGGTGTGGCCTCTGTACATGACAACGATAGAAATCGGCAAACGATATCTGTCCTGTATAAAGCTTAAGCTTACGCTTTTCCGGCGTCGCTTTGTGTGCGTCCGAAGACCGGACGGATAAACCGTAGAATGAACCGGAATCCGAACGGTTGTTTCTGTAATGAACTTATAAAAATTTAAAATTATCAAATAAAAACATATTATTATTGATTTTATAGTGCGCCCTAAATGTGTGGCATGTTCTCTGCGCTATCGAAAAAGTGGTCATTCGTGAACTTGAGAGAATGAACACCGCAAAGAAGTACATGTCTTAAAAGTCATAGACACATTAAGGGAGCGAAAATGACTCATTCGGCGACGATGGAAAAGGTGGAAAACGGCTCGTCAGAACGGCTTACGCTTGATGCGATTGTCATTGGTGCCGGCGTAGCAGGTCTTTATCAGCTCTATCGCTTGCGCGAACAGGGCCTGAAGGTCAAAGTGTTCGAGACCGCGTCGAATGTCGGCGGAACCTGGTATTGGAATCGCTATCCGGGGGCACGTTTCGATTCCGAAGCCTATATCTATCAGTATTTCTTCTCCGAGGACCTTTATAAGGGCTGGAGTTGGAGCGAGCGCTTTCCCGCACAGCCTGAAATCGAGCGCTGGTTGAATTACGTTGCCGACCGATGCGATCTGCGCAAGGATGTCTATTTCAACACGACGATCAAGAGTGCCCATTTCAATGAGGGCACAGAGCGATGGATCCTTGAAACTGACGCAGGTTTGACGATTGATGCGCAATTTGTGATTACTTGCTGCGGCATGCTCTCTGCGCCCCTCACATCGACCTTTGCCGGACAGGATACATTCAAAGGACAGCTCTTTCATACCGCGCGGTGGCCTAAAGAGCCGGTCGATTTCTCCGGCAAACGTGTCGGGATCATCGGTAATGGTGCGACCGGCATCCAGGTCATCCAGACCATCGCTGATAAAGTTGGCCATCTGAAGGTGTTCATGCGCACCCCGCAATATATCATTGCGATGCGGAATCCGAAATATGGCAACGAGGAAGTAGCGGCCTACAAGGACAGATTCCACGAACTGGCGAAGACCCTACCGCATACATTCAGCGGCTTCGAATATAGTTTCGAGAATGGCGCATGGGCGGATTTGCTGCCTGAGCAACGCCGGGAAATCCTTGAGACGATCTGGAATGATGGCTCGTTGAAACTATGGTTAGCGTCGTTTTCCGAGCTGTTCTACGATCAAAGCGTTTGTGATGAAATCTCGGAATTCGTCCGCGAAAAGATGCGGGAGCGGATCACCGATCCAAAGCTTCGTGATCTGCTGATTCCGAGCGATTACGGTTTTGGCACGCATCGCGTTCCGTTGGAAACCAATTATCTTGAAGCCTATCTGCAGCCCAATGTTGAAATTGTCAGCGTCAAAAACAATCCCATTGAATGCGTCACCCCGGAAGGGATCAAAACTGCCGATGGTACTGTCCACGCACTCGATATTATTATCCTGGCCACGGGCTTCGACGCAGGCTCCGGTGCACTGACGCGCATCGATATTCGTGGACGCGGAGCAAGATCTCTGAAAGAGGATTGGAGCCGCGACATCCGAACGAATATGGGGCTACAGATATACGGATACCCAAATCTCTTCACGACTGGAGCACCTCTTGCTCCCTCCGCGGCTCTCTGCAACATGACGACATGCTTGCAACAGCAAGTCGACTGGATCAGCAATTGCATTAAATATCTACATGATAATAATCTGAAGGTCATTGAAACAACCAAGGAAGCCGAGGATCAATGGGTAAAGCACCATGACGATATTGCTAACAAGACGTTAATGACCAAGACGAATTCTTGGTACATGGGCTCGAATGTCGAAGGAAAGCCGCGTCGGCTTCTCTCTTACATTGGCGGGGTTGGGGCATATCGGCAGAAATGCGATGAGGTAGCGGCGGAGGCCTATCGTGGCTTCATCATGAGCTGACGGCAGCAAGTATTCGGCCCATTGAGAAAGGCGCTTCGAGGCGGAAAGTCGCGGAGCGCTCCATAATCAATCAAAGAGGGAGGATGGCCATGCTTGCAGAATTGAAAACTTCGGCCGACGTTATCCTTGATAACGCCGTCACAT
Organism: Beijerinckia indica subsp. indica ATCC 9039; assembly: GCF_000019845.1. NCBI lineage: Bacteria > Pseudomonadati > Pseudomonadota > Alphaproteobacteria > Hyphomicrobiales > Beijerinckiaceae > Beijerinckia > Beijerinckia indica. The sequence continues at coordinate 47,253 of NC_010578.1, forward strand.
CGCAGCCAAGTGTTGCTGGTGTCGTGGCGATGATCACGGATCGCCACCATACCATTTATGAGGGTGCGGCTGGTAAACGGCGTCTCGACAGGGATGCCGGCATGACGTCAGATAGCGTCTTCGCGTTATTTTCCACCACCAAGGCGATTACCGCTACAGCCGTGCTGCAACTTGTTGAGGAGGGTAGGCTCGACCTCGATGCGCCCGCCAGCCATTATAGCCCAGATATCGGCAAGCTTCAGGTCATCGAGGGCTTTGAGGAGACAGGTGCGCCGAAACTGCGCGCACCCAAACGATCGATAACCACACGCATGTTGATGCTGCACACTGGTGGATTCGGTTACGATTTCTTCAATGAGACTTATAATCGTCTTGCCAGGGAAAGGGGCCAACCGAGCGTCGTCACCGCTTCGAAAGCAGCACTTATGACTCCGCTGCTATTCGATCCTGGCGAAAGATGGGAGTATGGAACCAATATCGATTGGTGTGGCCAGATCGTTGAAGGCATCACAGGGAAGCGACTTGGGCAGGTCTTCAAGGAGCGTATCTTCGATCCGCTGGGGATGCAGAATTCGACTTTTGAACTCACCGATGCGATGCGCAGTAAGCTGGCCATCGTGCACGCGCGCAATAGCGATGGCTCGTTGACGCCGATGGACTTCGAGCTGCCGCCGCAACCGGAAGTGCATATGGGGGGACATGGTCTCTATGGCACGGTTGGCGATTACATGCGTTTCATCCGCATGTGGCTCAATGATGGTGCAGGTGAGCATGGGCGTGTACTGAAGGCCGAGACAGTCCGGATGGCCGAAAAGAACCATCTGGGGGATAAGAAAATATCGCCACTTCCTGGTGTCATCCCTGCACTTTCCAATGACGCGGAGTTCTTTCCAGGCGCACCGAAATCATGGTCCTTTAGCTTCATGGTAAACGATGAAGAGGCGCCAACAGGGCGACCAGCCGGTGCGCTAGGCTGGGCGGGACTGGCCAATCTTTTTTACTGGATAGATCGCAAGAATGGTTTTGGAGGGTTCTGGGCAACGCAGATCTTGCCCTTCGCCGATCCAGTCTCCTTCTCTGCCTATCTCGACTTCGAAAGCGCCTTCTACGCCAGCCTCAAGCAGCGCAATGTCGCATGACACAAGAGGGCTCGCTGGGATAATTGACTCAGCAAGCCTTAGAGCATGTTTGGAAGTTTTGATCCACCCCCACATAAAAAACATACTAAATCTCATGGATCATGACTTGTCATGATCCATGAGAGACGGCGGTCAAGTCTTGCTGAGTCAGACTCAGTAAGGCTTTATATTACCGCTGGAAGCGCGGAGATCATGCGCGATATTTTCAAGCTGAAAGATCTTCATCTTCACGTAAAGAGTGCTTTTGGCAATTCCCAACTCGCGGGCGACAGCTGTCATATTGCCGTGATGGGTGCGAAGCATTCGGACAATGGTTTCACGCTCCGCATTCTCGATCGGTGTCAGTGCCGATGAGGAGGTGTCCGAATTTCCTGTTGACGGTAGCTTATTTGTCAACGCTGAAAACTCGGGCGGCAGGTCGGCTTTCGTCAAAGTCTCGTTTGCCGATGTCAAGAGTATACCTTCAATCACATTCCGCAGCTCCCGGATATTGCCAGGCCAATCGTGTTGCTGCAACGCATTCATGATATCGGCTGAAATATGGCGAGAAGGGAGGCCATATTGTTTCGTAAACAAGGCCGTGAAATGTTCCGCGAGAAGCGGAATGTCTTCAGACCTTTCACGTAATGGGGGAATGGTGATGCTGATGACCGAAAGCCTGTAATAGAGATCCATACGGAAACGGCTGGCTTGCGTCTCCATACGCAGGTCGCGATTGGTCGCGGCAACAAGCCGGAAATTCACCTTCCGCGGCTGTACTTCGCCGATGCGACATATTTCCCGCTCCTCTAATACACGCAGAAAAAGGGGCTGAAGGTCGGTTGGCAATTCTCCGATCTCATCGAGAAACAAAGTGCCGCCATTTGCGGCTTCGATTTTTCCCATCATGCCGCCTCGGCGCGCCCCGGTAAAGGAGCCCTCTGCATAGCCAAACAACTCACTGGTCAGCAGATCGCGAGAAAGGCCACCGCAATTGAGCGCGATGAAAGGCCCTTTGCCGACTGCTGAAGCTTCATGCAGATCGCGCGCAAAGACTTCCTTGCCGACCCCGGTCTCGCCTAATAGAAGGACCGGCACACTGCTTTTGGCGATCTGACGCGCTCGTGCGGCCGCCAGAAGCAGAGCTGGTGCTTGTCCAACGAGTTTTGGGAAGATACGCGTCCGTTCGGGCTCGGAAGGTGGAAGAGCAATGCGTGTGCTGGCACGAGCGAGCTTAGCCGATGCTCCTTGACGGTTGGGAATTGTCAGAATGACTCCCAGACGCTTGCCGCCAGCGTTCATTGGCGTCAACCATTCCTTTTGTATCCACGGCGGCAAATGTTCTGGGAGATCGTGTCCTCGTCTCCAATCAAGTGTGAGAGAGAACAGATTATTCCTCGTCAGGGATTGTGGTGCGCCGAGATCAGCCAACATAACCGCTGCATGCGTATTGGCTTTGATCGCGCGGCCATGCCGGTCCAAGACGACTATGCCATCTGTGGAATGAGCTGTGAGACGATCCATGCAGCCCTCGAGGAGGCGATAGCGAAGATCCATTTCCATCTGCGCGATACGGCTTTCGATGCGGCCAGCCGTTGCCACGACGAGTGCGAGACTATGTCGGCTGTAAGAATGGCTGAGGCCGGATACGTCGATCACACCGAGGGTTGATCCATCGCAAGGATTTTTTATGATACTTGCAGAGCACGACCAACGCTTGATCCCAGAACAATAATGTTCGTTGGAGTGAATCTGGATTGGCCTGCCGATCTCAATCGCGGTGCCTATTGCGTTGGTACCGCATGTGAACTCGCTCCAGTTCGCACCGGGCAGAAGATGCACATTCTCCGCGGCCCCGCGCAAGGATACATCGCCTTCCTGGCTGAGGATCAGGCCTGTGGAATTCGTGAGGACCATGACGGTCGATGTTTCACCGAGAAAGTCTCGAGCCGAGGCCATGACCGGTGCGCTGGCCTCGATCAGTTCGGCGCATTCATCGCGCAAAGCATGAAGGGTATCCTGCTTGACCGGTGGCGGTGCTTGATTTCGCCGATGGTCAATGTCAGCGTCGTGGCAGCGGCGCCAAGATTGATCGATAAGATCGCGCAGGCTGCTGGTTGCCGAAACGTCCCCGTTCATGAAACGTTCCCAGGACGCCATGATATCGGGGTCTTTCTCGGGCACGGAGAAAGTCTGGTTCATGGCTGTTCTGCTCATGCGTTTCCTCCTTTACTGAATGCGACGCATGGCCCGCCGTGTGTTTCTCTTTTGGGCATGTCTGTCGCCATCAGGGCTCTGCGGCCCCTTGCTGTGTAGTATAATGCGATCAGTAGCAAAATACTCAGGCGACATTTATAGGAGTGGCTTGCTGCTGTCGTGCGAAAAATTGCTCCTCGGGGGCAGATTAGGTATCGGGCACTGTATGTCCCCAAGCTTATTAAGTTCCTTGACACCGAACGCGCCGCCCGTATCGCCGGCCCAGGCGTTAGAATAGAGGTCGTCCCCTGCGAGCAGAAGAACAAGGCCTCAAAACTATGGCGGCGATCAGGCCCGTGAAAGTGCCGCCAATCCGCGCCATAGGCGCGTCAGGTTATTGGCGGTACGTGCCGTCTTAGCTAGCGGGTGCCTGTTCGGTGAGTGCAGCGAGCGACGCGGGCAGGGCGGGCGCGGCCGACAGCTCTGGAATAGTGGAAAGAGGATTTGCGGCAGGGCAATGGGATATGGGTCGAGGGGGAGGCAATAACATCCGATAATTGAATATTATCGGATGTTATCTGGCCATGCTAAGCGCGGCGATTCATGCGCTTTTTATGGCGAAAAGACGCCGTCTTGGCTTATCAGGCGGTATGCCGCTGCCGTTCGCCCCAAACTGCAGGAGCACCGCTAGGCAATGTCGGCGGGGATCATCCCGACGAGGATCAGGCGCACGATCCCCGGCAACGCCGCGTGGAAGCTAGCATGTGTCGCATGCGCCGCATGTTTCGCCCCATAAGCCGCGAACAGCAGCACCTGCGCCACATCCTGTGCGGACGAGCCGACTGCGGAGAGCCGAAGCTCTCCGCGTTCTTCCGCGGCCTTGATCATACGCGTCAGCCGACGCCGGAACGCCTGCACCGGCTCGTCGACCGGCACGGAGATCTCATGGAGAGCGACCGACTTCAGTTCTTCGATATGCGCGGTATTCTCGAACCATTCGATAGTCGTGCCGTAGACCGCGTCGATCAGGGCCACGATCTTGTTCTCGACGGACGTCTCGATCGCCTCCGCCGCGGCGCAGCGTTCCTCCTGCAAAAGCTGGAACCGCCGGATCATCTCCCTGAACATCTCCTCCTTCCCCGAGAAGTGCAGGTAGAGGGTCGCCTTGGCGACCCCCGCCTCGCGCGCAATGTCGTCCACGGACGTGCGGCGATAGCCGTAACGGACGAACAGCGAACGGGTCGCGGCGATGATCTGATCGGCCTTGGAGCCGGACGCAGTGACGGATGCGATGGTAGCCATGCTGCGATCATAGCATAAAACCATATAGACTAAAATGACCTAATCGGTATATTTGGTATATCCACACTCTTCACTCCAGGAGAAAGCGTCATGGCTCGCTTCACCGGCAAATCGGTCGTCATCACCGGCGGCTCCAGCGGCATCGGCCTTGCCACCGCCCAGCGCATCGTGGTGGAGGGCGGGCAGGCGCTCGTCACCGGCACCAACGCGCAGAAGCTGGCGGCCGCGCGCAGCGATTCCATCCACGTACTGGAGAATGACGCGGCTAACCCCGCCGCCGCCGCCGCGCTTGCCGCCAGGGCGAAGGAGCTGTTCGGCGAGATCGATGGCGCATTCCTCAACGCCGGCATCGGCAAGGGCGCGGCCCTGGGCACGATCACCGCCGAGTTCTATCACGCGCTGATGGACCTCAATGTGGGCGGCGTGATCTTCGGCGCGCAGGCGCTGGCGCCGCTGATCCGTCCGGGCGGCTCGATCCTGGTCACGGCGTCGGCCGCCAAAGACAAGGGCATTCCGCAGGGCGCGATCTATTCCGCGACCAAGGGCGCGGAATAGATCGCTGGTGCGCGGACTGGCGCCGCAGGGCATCCGGGTGAACAGCGTCAGCCCCGGCCCGATCGAAACGCCCTTCTTCGAGAGGATCGGCTTTCCCAAGGAGATGCTGGACATCGTCATCGAGCATGCCGTGCAGAGTAATCCGCTCGGACGCATGGGCAAGGTGGAGGAGCCCGCCGCCGTCGCCGCCTTCCTGCTGTCCAGCGAGGCAAGCTTCGTCACCGGCGCCGACTATGCCGTCGATGGCGGCGAAGCGCAGCTCTGACCGGGCGGCGGCGCGTCGCGCCTACGAAGGAGGAACGCATGACCGATCGCATCGACGCCCTTGGCTTCGGCAGGCGCAGCACTGCGGAGCAGGTGACCGAGGGCGTGGACCTGTCGGGCCGCACGATCCTGCTGACGGGATGCAATTCGGGCATCGGGATGGAAACAATGCGGGTCCTGGCCGCGCGCAGCGCCCGCATCGTCGCCGTCGCTCGGAATGAAGAGAAGGCGCGCGGGGCGCTGGCGAGCGCCGGCGCGGCCGATGGCCTCGCGATCGGCGCGGAATTCACCGATCTCGCCAGCGTGGCCCGCGCCGCCGATCAGGTTTTGGCGAGCGGCGTCGTGCTCGACACCATCATCACCAACGCCGCGATCATGGCGCTGCCGAAGCTGGAGACGGTGAACGGCATCGAGAAGCAGTTCCTGGTCAACCATGTCGCGCACCATCTGCTGGTGACGCGCCTGCTTCCCGCGATCCGGCGCTCTTCCGCCGGCCGGATCGTGGTGGTGGCCAGCAACTCTCATAATTTCGCGCCGCGTGGAAAAGGCATAGACTTCGACAATCTCGACGGCGGCAAGAGCTATGGCGGCTTTCGCTTCTACGGGCAGGCGAAGCTGGCCAACATCCTGTTCGCCAACGAGCTGTCGCGGCGTCTGGCGAATGACGGGATCACTGCGAACGCGCTTCATCCCGGGCTGATCGGTGCGACAGGCCTGCACCGCCACATGAGAGGGCCGATCGACTGGGCCGTCTCCATCGCCATGATGTTCGGCAAGACCGTGCCACAGGGCGCGGCGACGACCTGCCTGCTGGCTGCACATCCGGCGCTCGAGGGTATTTCCGGCCGCTATTTCGCTGACTGTCGCGCCGCGAAATCCTCCGCATTTGCTCGGGACGCCGGCCTCGCACGACGGCTCTGGGGCCGGACCGAGGAGATCATCGCATCGTTCGGGGTGGCCTGAAAAGGAGCTGTTGCACAATTTTATGGTTAACGGCGTGTTGAGGAAATAGGTGGATTTTGTGCCTCCGATTTGGGAGGCCAGCCATGATCCTCAACGCCATTGTCGAGAAGCTGAAGCGTTCGTCCAAGGACGATTTCAAGGGGCGGCATTTCGAGGCGTGGCTGATTATCCAGGCGGTGTCCTGGTATCTGCGCTATCCCTTGAGCTACCGGAACATCAAAGACATGTTCCTTGAACGCGGCTTCGAGGTCGACCATAGCACCTTGAATCGTTGGTTTTGGCCTATGCGCCGCTAATCGAGACGCGGCTGCGATCCTTCCGCAAGCCGCATTGCGGCTCGATCCGCATCGATGAGACTTATGTGAAGATCAAAGGTCAATGGCGCTATCTTTATCGGGCCATCGACAAGCACGGCAACCAAGTCGATTTCCTTTTGACGGCGCAGCGTGATTTGGCCGCCGCCAAGCGGTTCTTCCGCAAGATGCTGAAGGACGAGCCTCTGCTTTCCCCCGATCATATCGGCACCGATGGTACCAAAACCTTCCCGCCTGCCATCGAGGCGGCGGAGAAGGAAGGGCTTTTACGCACGAACCCGATCCATTGGGGCACCAAACACCTGCAACAGGGCATCGAAAGCGACCATTTTAGGGTCAAACAAAACATGCCGAAGGTCGGCTGCTTCCAATCCTTTCACACCGCCAGACGAACCATCAAAGGGTTCGAGGCCATGCTGTGGCTGCGCAAGGGCTTTGCTTCATCGGCCAGTCGACTGTCTGCGAGCAGAACAACCTGCTCTCTGTCTGCTTCGGACTTCCCTTGGTTAACAGAGCGTAAAAATCACAGTCTCAAACGTCTTGCCGTGTCCGTATACAAAATTTGCAACGCGCCCCTATCTGCGGGGATGCTTTTTCTGGGGGCTTGGACTTGGACCGATCGCTGCGCTATCCGGCCGGAAAAAATTCTGATTGACCGGTCTGTCCTCTCTTCCTTCATGCATGATCAAGGTGCCAGGAACACGACGGGCTTCCGCCGCATCTTCCTGGGCGCGCCCGATAGGAGAAGGTTGGCTATGCGCGCTCATTAAGCTCGCCACGAGAAGAGAGGACATCATGAAGAGTAAAAAAATTATTGGATATGGCTTTCTGAGAGACATCTCTCCTCTCCACCTACGCGTGGCTGGCTTTTGAAGGATCCAAACGAAGCCCCACGACAAGAGTTCCTGCAAGGCATGGCCTTCGCCAAAGGGCCCTTAGCTCTTTGTCTTCGAACATCGGGATCACGCTCGACATGATGGCCTAGCCTGAGGGAGAAGTCTTACACGGAGTTTCAAGGTCGTGCCATTTATGCGCAGCTTTTTGAAGCTTCATGCCAACAAGCCAACAAGACTTCGGATCTGTGTCTTCTCCCTAGCCTCAATGCTTATGGTATGGATGTTTCCGCTGGTGGCTTGGTTTCGGATCGATCGCCGCGCTGTCAGGCCAAAAATAATTCTGATCGCCAGGAATGGCCGATCTCCCTTCACGAATGATCAAAGTGCCAGGAACCTGATAAGCTTCCTCTGTCAGTTCCTGGACTTGGCCGATGGGAGAAGGTTGGCTATGGGCACTCATTGATCCAGCCAGGGATACAGCCATGATACAGATGGACATTAGCAGGAACCAATAGGTCGTCTGATGCGGCTCTTTAAGGGACATCTGACCCTCCAACCCCCGCGATGCTAACCTCGAATGGCCCAAAAACGGATTGGAGAGGAGAAGGGTTCCCCCCTTCAGGGGATCGGCATGCGCTGAAGAGCCGTTGCTCCCCATCTTTGGCTGCCGAGGATCAGGTTTCGCGGATGACCAGTGCAGGAACTCACTGAGGCCCTGATGCGCTCTCTCGAGAACTGTATCCGCCTTTTCTCATTGGACAGCGATGTTTCAATGCCAAAGAGAGTGGATACTTGAGTGTTGTTCTTCGCATCAAGCCAAAGCGGTATCCGCTTTGGCTTGATAGTTCCTTTATACCCTTTGCAAGAGGGAAGGGCAGGGTGGGACGAGAGCGTTCTCAGAAACTGAACTCGACCTGGAAGACGCCGGCATCTGAACTTTTGCCTCCGGAGAGAGTAATGGCAGGGCCAGCGAACGCATGGATATATTCGACATAAACCTGCGTATTTGAGTTCAGGAGCCAGGAGACGCCGCCGATCATATTGGTGCCGATATAGCTCGCCTTATTGTTGCGGGTCGCCGTCAAAGGAGTTTGGGCGGGAATATAGACATAGTCATTGACGGAGGCGCGCCAGTTGAACTGAGGCCCGAAACGAACCGCAAATTCCTTAGTGGGGTTGAGGATAAGCGCGGGAGCGACATGGATCATGTTTGAATAAGCGTTAAAGCTCGCATAGGTCAGCTGTGCTGAACGCGGGAACGGCGCCGTGAAAGTGCCGATCGTGCTGCTCTTATAGCCGTTGCTGCCGCTGAAATAGCCGCCCTGGAGTTGGACGATCGGCTGCCATTCCGCCTTTGAGAAGGTATAAGTGACGCGCCCCAAGGTACCAACGGCGCCGACACGTGTATGAGCAAATTGACCGAATTTGTAACCGAAATCGACATCATAGCGGAAATCGTCCACACGGCCATAGACGCGGCCGGCGACCATATCACCCTGTTCGGTGCCGGAGCGGCCGGCCAGTGACACATTGGGGCGACGCCAATAATAATAATATTCGTCGACATTCAGCACCTTGTCGATGACAGGTGTTGTAATATACACGCCGCTGAGTTCCTGCGTATAGGAACCGTCCTGGAACGCTGTGGTCGTTGTCACGGTTGGCCGGGCCGAGAACATCTGGAGCCGATATCCCTTGTCCCAGGTCGCTTGAACGAGGGCGCCATCGACCGCGGTCGTGATATTGTTCGCATTGCCGTTCCACAGGAAGCGGCCGGAACCAAACAGGAATTCCTGGCGTCCCAAGCGCGCGGCAATGTCCAGTGGACCGACTTTCTGGGTATAATCGACGAATAGATTTTGGATGCGCGCCGGCGCGACATCATTGGCGCCATAAGGCTTGTTGCGGCCGGGGCTAAAGTAGCTGCCCAATTCCACCAGCATCGAGAGATGTTGGTCCACATGATACCAGGCAGAGACCGTTATGCGGGAATTTAAAAGCGTATCATTTTTATTTTGGGGGCTGGTGGGAAAGCCCTGCCGTAGATTTCGATACCACCAGCCCTGCTCACGGATCGCGCCGCCGAGAGTCAGATAGGAGGTACCGGGGATGCCGAGCGGAATGTAATGAATATTGTCCAAAAGGGTCTTCCGGTTCGCCGGATCGGCGAGCTTGGAATAGTCCCGATCGGTGAACATGGTCGGGTATTCACCCTGATTGATCTGAAAATATTGCGCCATCGCTGAGCCAGGCAGCAATGCGATCGCGCAAGGAACTGAATATTTTGCAACTTTATATGCAAACCCCCGCAGCAGCCTACTCATCTATGAATCCCCAACAGATAGTTTATGAAAGTTTTTTGTACCTATAGCTTAGCGATAATCAAGCCACACAAGCTCATTGTATCGCAGCGGGGCACTCATAAATGTACGATGAAGCATAAGCGCAACACTATGATGGCAGATAGCCCATAGTACAATGGATGCGGCGCGCCAGTTTACGCGCACGTAATCGACTGACCTTGCATGAAAGCAGGGTCAGACAGCATCAAGGATGAAATAGGAAACACATACACTTGGAAAAGGCGTCACGACTGCGGTGTCAACCCAAGTCGACTCTTCCATGACGTCAGCCGAGCATGGTTGTTTTCCAAGTGGTCATGATGAACGTACCGGAAGCAAGGAGATCGACTGCCTGTCCGTCACTCGATCTGCAGTTCGCCGTTCGCTTTCCCCGCCTTGTCGCCACCGCCTCTGTGGGGTCCTCTCGATACTAAATCCGATCCGTGCCATCCCGCCCAGCGAGACATTCCTTTATAGCATAGCGATTTTCTATGCTATGTAAATATATTTATATGGAAATATTTTCCCATATAAATGATATAATTTATCAACAGCTTATTGATATCGTAATAGCTTTCGCTGTTTAGTCCCATATATTTTAGGCAGCGCCGGCCGGGACGGCGGTCTCACGGGACCAAAAACGTTTCGAAGCGAAAGGTCTGGAATATTGCCATGGGAATAGGGGGAGCTAAAGTCTTCGCGATGATCAAATCGGCTGGCATCGACGAAGGCCTTTTTGGTGGTCCGCCCCTTTTGCCTGCTTAATGAGAAGGTTCGTTCGATAGCCCAGACAAAATCGGTTAGTCTTTGAGCGCTTAGCAGGATGGAGGGCACCATGGCATGAAGGTGTAGGAAGGCGACAAGGCCAAGGTTCCAGAAGTGGCGCGAGGCCTGCGTCGCTCTGGGGCTGGCATCCACATGGTTATTTTCAGATCAGTGTAAGCAACCTATTTCGAGACAACCTCTTAAGGCCATGAGGCGAGATACTTAAATTGTCTAATATAAGGTTTGCTAATCTTGATTGTGCCCCCAGCGGCTGCACCTGATACAGAGCCGAAACATATTTTTAGAGAACTTAGTTCTATCGTCGAAAAATGATCAGGAACGGTAAAGACCGGTGATAAGAGATTATAAGTGCCATCCGGCATGGTATCATTTTTTGTATATGCGGCAGTGGCGAACGTTGTCTCTATCGTTGTCACTCCATCAATCTTGAATGTCATAAAGAATCCAACAGGGACGATATTTTTTCCATTGGCAAGCTCTATGGTTATCCCCGCGCGATAAGAATTCCCCGGGCTTATCCCAGAACTGGCGGCGCTCGCAGTAGGAATAATTGTCCCTGATGTTGACAGATTGAGCCAAGTGGCCGCGTTAGAGGAAGGGGCCGATCCATTTGGAACGGTTATGACGACCTTTTTTCGGTATGCTCCGTCAGGCTCCGTGGTGATTGCCGGCAGAGAGCCCGCAGAGCCGTTCCAAGATGCATTCGCCGTTGCTATCCATCCTGTTGGAACCTTCCCTGTAAAGTTCGTGGCCACACCGTCAGCGCCCCCAAACAGTTGTTTCGCGGAGTTCGGCGTTGCCGCATTTTGAAGAAGATTAGTTGGGTCGGCTGCTGCATCAAGTGTGAAGGGAAAGACGACGGGAGCGGGAAGCATGTCAATGTGACGGAGCTGTGAAAAGATGTAATCGGCCACGCGCAAGGATCCTGACACATTCGGATGCACTCCGTCGAATGTATAGGCCGGATTAAAAGTCCCGGGATTTTGCGGATCCTGCAGCAGTTCATCGAAATCAATTGACTTTAGATATTTGTTTGCATGACTTTGAGAGGAGTGCCAAGCGTTGAAGTTCAGTCGGGCTGGATAAGTTGTCGCGGGATGCGAAAGGTGTGTCCGGGGCCAGATATTCTCATTTAAAATGCGCGGTGGAGTTGGCGAGATACTTAAAAGTGCGGCCTGTACGGCTTCCGCATCGGCCTTCATGCTCTCAAGCGGTCTCCCCAAGTCATTGCTGGCCCCTTCGCTAAAAAAGATGTCGGGATGCCATTTGATGAGCGGGCCCCATCTACGATCCGAGGGTGTCGCGCTGGAGGATGTATAATTGGTCAGAACCTGCGCCAATGTATTGCCGCCTATCGCCCACGAGCGCGGGGAAGCGTAGTTCCAGCCGAGCAAATTGCTCAATGGTGTCAAATAGATTCGTGTCCAATATGTATCGGAATAAGTGCCTGTCGAAGTTTGAGCGAATGTATTGGTGCTCAAACTGGTTCCGCCCGCGGCGACATTGACGATGCGAGCGAGTGACCAATGCGTTTCTGCGGCGGCATGCGTCGCGGATAAAAGGGTCAAGCCGGCAAAAGCAAGTTTGAAGCGGGCGAAACTCATGGGCAGAAGCTCCAATCTTCCTTGTCGTCAAATGCAACAATATGAATGCTGAGATTTGTTACAAACGTCGTCTGGTTAAGGATTTATTGCGGAATTGAGAACATCCACAGCCTGAAGACGATAGCCTGGAATTACGGCTGAAGCCGGGTCGAGTGAGTTATGCCACGATCCAACATCGCGCCTGACATTGTGGCTTTGCGGCGGTTCCATATTAGGATGGCATGGAATTCATCATTTATTTCAAAGTATTAGTGATAAATTATTCGTGACTTTTTGCCAAATTTCTGGCGTTATGTCGCCTTATTTTTAATATAGGTAAACTAAAATAATGATTACATTTTTGATAAATTAATTTAATACCAATATATGCTTTCTATATAAATATTGTATATAATTACGAACTAAATTTTATATATAGTATATTTAAATAATTTTGTTTATTTGTCTAGATATAATTTTCTTAAATTCAATATATTTTTATAGAATTTGCCTAAATATAATGAATTATTATATATTTATTAGCGGCATCAAGCGGCGCTGAAATGATAATTAGGGCAATAAGATGAGGCTGTGAGGGGAGCCGTTCTTGTTTTTTTATTAGGGTGATGAAAAATTGAGATTGGTTGGGAGGGTATTTTATATTACCACGCATTGCGTGGGAATTCATGTATTCAAAGCCGTTTAAGCGAGACTAGCCCTTTCTAATCCAATAGGATATTCGGGATTTCAGTAAACTGTTGGGCGTCCGCGGCTAAAGGGGTGTTGGCTGGTTGAGGGGAAGTTATGACGCTTGAAGAAACCATGAATGCCAACAAAGGCATCGGTCCGGGCTTTCATCTGTTGCGGCATGTGCTTGCCGCTTTGATTTTGATTTACCACTGCACCATTGCCGTGTTCGGTGCCCACACGAACGATTATATGGGAAAAGGCTTGCTGCTAGCCCAAAAGGCCGGTCATGACCTCACCATGCCACAGCTGCTCATGGAAGTTATACGGCCAACATTATATACGCTCGTGGGCATGTTCTTCGCTTTGAGCGGGTTTCTTGTGACTTCAAGCGCTCTGCGCAATGGTAATATCAAGGTCTTTTTTCTCAATCGCGCCGTTCGTATCATTCCCGCTTTATCCGTGGAAATAACGCTTTCCGCCCTGATTTTGGGTCCCTTGGTAACCAACCTGCCACTTGGGCAATATTTCTCAGATCCACGATTTTTTCGGTATTTTGGTAATATAGCGGGCTTTGTGACCTTCACGCTGCCAGGCGTTTTCACGGACAATCCGTGGCCAAACATCGTTAACCTGAACCTCTGGACCTTACCGCCAGAGTTTTGGTGTTATCTCCTCATGCTCGGATTGATGATCAGCGGTCTGCTGTCTAAACAGAAATTACTGACGGCGGGCATCATCTTTGCCATATTCGTTGCGACAGCCCTTGATATTTTTGATCATCATACCTTTACCATTAAGGAAAATAATACACGTTTCACGGTGTGGTATATAGTCATGATGTTTTTTATTGGGATGTTGTTTTGTGTTAACGCAAAACATGTCATCCTGAATGTCTGGCTTGCTCTCGGCTGTGCTCTCGGCTTCTACGTCCTGACGCTGAGTGATTCCTTTGGCCCCCTAAGTGGATTATTACTGACCTATCTGACCGCTTACATCGGAATGATACGTTTTCCTCTGTTCGACCGGATTCTCAAGGAAGATCTTTCGTATGGAATTTATTTGTATGGTTTTCCCCTCACTCAGGTGACGATCTTCTTCCTGCTACCCCATCTCGGTTTTCTTCCCGGGGGGATACGTTTGGCGATTATAACGCTGATCAGTTTTTGCCTGACTCTTATTTTTGCGAGCCTGTCTTGGAAGTTCATTGAAAAGCCAGCTCTGCGCTTACGCAAATGGGGACAAAAGAAATCCGTGCCCATATCTGCCGACGAACACGGTCCTGCGCAGAGCGTCCCCGAAGGACTAGTGCCTGTTACGGACGAAACAAGCCTGCGACCAGCGCAGTAAGGAACCAAGGATTTATTATCCGCGATCCTTGGTATTATTTTAAGGTGAGCCGCCACTCATGGCGGCTGTCGATTGTAGCACTTTACCCTATTGCGTTCAGCGGGCCGGTCTTCATTAAGAGTGCCTTCTAGCCCTTTTAAGGAAAGAATTTTCAAATCCGCGATCCGCGAGGCGGGGTTGCGATGAAGTTCGGCCTCGCATATCCCGCTCTTCCCTCCGTGGCTGCGTTTCTCATGGCATGATCCGGTTCATGGAAATGTCGAGCGGATTTCCGTTGACGCCTATCACTCATGATCGCGAGATAGGTCAAGACAACAATGGGTGCCAACACGCGTGACCCATACACAAAATACCATTGGTTCGGGCTCCAAACAACGCTAGCAATGTCATAAGCGAGTAATGCGGCCCAATACAGGCTACCTTCACGGGTTTTTTGAACCAGAAATGCGGATATGACACCCCATGTGAAGAGAAAAATTCCACAGCCGATAAGACCAAAGTCATTGACCATGACGCGAAGCGCTGTCGAGGCGTTTCCATCGCGCCAATCCCCAATATCAATATTTGACTGAACCGTATCCAGGTAGCTGCCGCCTCCCGTGATTAATCCAGCCAGGAACTTGAAAGTATTGTTGCCGTATGCGAGATCGCCGCTCCAATAGTTCCAGTACCACCCGTGGAAGGCGGGGATATAGCCAGCGAACCATATGCGCATATGCTCCAATGTTTCCCCAATTTGCGAAAAATTAAAATCACCGAGGCGAATGCTTTGGAGAAAAGCCATCATCGAAACGAGGCCAAACACGAGAACCGTGGCCGCAATGGTGTTTCTCTTGGAGAAGATTGACCTTTCGGTTCCTAAAAGCGTCTGTCCCGCTATGATCCCAGATACAAGAAGCAACAAGGACATGAAGACGGGACTGCGGATCGTGCTCACGAATGTCAGGACGAAAAGGGGAAACAAGGAGACGATGACGAGAATGGCGCGCCGCATCCATTGATAGCGCCCGATCACCGAGCAGACGCCGACAAGAACGATCGCGGCTTGCGGCATCGCGAAGGCAATCTTACCGAGCATACCCGACTCGATGCCGCCCGTTCTGATTTCCGAGTTGATGTCTCTGATTGTCTCCGCATAATCATCGTTGAGCAGGTCGCCTGCGCCGCCCTTCAAAATTTCATAGGGAGACCACAATCCAGCGAGCGCGCAAAGGGAAACGAAGGCTGAAATGTTGGGAGTGGGGGGTGTTTCCCGGCTGACAGGTCGGCATTCACGCATAAGAGTCAGGATCTTGTGGCCCGCCATGAACGACAAGATAAGCTCAATGATGATAATATTCGTTAGGGTACTCTGGATAAACGGTCCACCAAGCAGGCCGTTTAGCGTAAAAAGAGCTCCCCAAACGAGTACCCATAAGGTATAATCGATATAAAAATCCACACCTCGGCATGAATTTATGATATAAATTCCATATGCTACCAAGAAAAGCCCTGGTATAACGGAAGAGATGACCATTATTTTGACTCTGGCTTCGATGAGCTGCGGGTAATTCGTGGATTATTCTTCGTTATCGCCATCCAGTGGCGATGCTTTCGTCCGAAGCGATATCACACCATCCATGGCGGAAATATGCCACGTGCCGATTATGGAGCAGATTTTCGGCATTGTCGCGTTTGCCCATTTTACTTGTCAAGAGATGGGACATCACACTCCGGCATCAAACCAAATGGACGGATGAAGGACGCTGTATCGATCGCCATGCGTTTTCGATCGGCTGAATGGCCCCGAGCGGTGCCGTTCTATCCCGTCCCTTGAACGGGCTTGCTCCGAGCATCAGGCAACGTCTCGATAATACGCTCGGCGGCGGCGGACCAGGATAGATGATCATGGACCCAGCGCTCCGCCGCCTCACCTAACTTCGTTCTAAGCGCGGGATTATCGATAAGGAGTTTAATCGCCTTGGCGATTTCTGTGTCCTTGGTTCCGTCGACAAGGAGTCCAGTCGCACCATCGATCACGAAATCGGCCGGACCGCCATCACGCCCAGCCACCACCGCGGCACCAAAGCTCATCGCATCGGCGATCGTGAGCCCGAAGCCTTCGACATCACCCGATAGGTCGATTTGCGGGTGCAGGAAGATATCCGCGGCGTGATAGAGTGCCGGCATGTCCGCATCATCGACACGGCCGAGCAGGCGGACATAAGGCTTGAGGCCTCGCTTATTGATCAGCGCCTGAATCGCATCATAGTCTGGCCCGTTCCCCGCGATTTCATAGATGAATCCATTCATGCCGCTCTCGACAAGCAGGGCCATGGCGCGTACCGCGCCCAAAATATTCTTGCGTGGCACCAACCGGCAAAGAGAGAGCAGTCGGACCGGCGCACCGGCCATAACTGGGGGATGCGGTGTAAAGCCATGATCATTGTTGAGGGAAACGCCATTCCACACGACGGTCCAATTATCCGTGATGAGGTTTGCTTGCGAGGCAGCGAGGCGGCGGATCACGTCGCTGACGACCACGACGCTGTCCACGCGTGCGAAGACATAGCGCATCACTATGCGCAAGAGAGGGGAAACAATGAAAATCTCACGGCCATGGACGGTAACGACGAGAGGCTGTTGCCGCCTATTCAGCAAGGCTGGCAATGCAAGCCGCCACGTCGTGGCATGGATGAAATCAGGCCGCAGTCGCTTGCGGAGCACGCGCCAGGCACAGGTAAAACGCAAGAGCAGCATAGCCTGCTGGCCTTTGCCAAAATCCAGGACGGTGACCGCGCCATCGCGCCGGATTCCGGGCTCAGCGCTACTTTGCGTGAGCACGTAGAGACGCCAGCCTTGCTTGGCATAGGCGCGTGCCAATTCTGTACTATAGCGTTCAATCCCCCCATCGGTGGGCAGATAGCCTTTCGCGAACATCACCAGCCGCTTACGCGAGTCCATGGGAAATTCCCTTTCGAGAAATAGCGTTTGCCGCCACTCGGTAAAAAGATAAAATATTCTCGACAATTTCTTCGGTCGCTCTACTGCATTGGGTGCGATAGAGAAGAATAGAAGGGAGTGGAGTTGATTTACTTTTTGATTGAATAACTTAGAATATAAAAGTTGTATAACTCATCCGCTTGACAAGAAAAATTAATAACAGCTCTCGTTGTCAATAGCATCCAATAAATCCGGGGCGATCACCTATATCAACATTGGATGATGAATTCAGCTGGTTCCACAGGCATGCCTATTCGCATCGACAAAGTTTTGGGCTTGCCCCACCCTTAGAATTCGATGAGCCTACTGAAAGTCCCCTGCCCTGACGCAAGACATAGACCGCGAGGCTGCGTGGCGCCATTGCTGCGGTATTCCCTGCACGTTTTACGATCACGCGATCATGAACGATCCCGCCTGGCCGAGCATCTTGGATTTGGGGACAAGGCCTATATCGATGGCATTAGGACACAATTCAGGACAGATGGTATAAGAAAATGCGAGCACTTCCCAGCTTTCATCGATCGGGCATTTATGCTGCGCGAGGCCTGGTGGATCATCATTATTGATATGACAAACCACTGAAATGGAAAGAGTCCGTGGACGATACTTCCAAAATTTCAAGCGGAATTTCAAGGCGCCATTTGTTCGGCATGACGGCGGGTTTGCTCGTAACATCGCAGAGAGCCCTCGCGGAGACGCCAAAGCCGCTTCGGATCAGTGAATTCGTGACGGCCCATGCTGACGATACAAATCCAGTCCTCCATAGAGCGGCGGAAGAAGCCGTTGCCCGGAACACCCCCCTTTATATCGATCAGCCTGTCACCTTCCAGCTCAGGTGGACACCTCCGAAGGGCCTGGTTTTGCGCGGGGATGGTAGCGAAAGATCCCGTCTCGATTGGAAGGGGCAGGGCGACGCCGTGGAGGTCACACAGCCCTTCGACATTGATGGCATTACCATTGATGGGGGGCTCGATCCGAGATCGGATCGCAGTGTCGGATCTTTCGGCTGCCTTTTCTCAATCCACGGACCAATGAAGGGGTCTCCAGCCTATTTGTCCGGTATAAGGATTGGCCATCTTCGCGTAAGAAGAACGCGATCCGTGGGGATCGTCCTGGCGAATATCGAGAATCTGACCGCCGGCCAGATCTTCGTCGAGGATATCTTTTGCAACGGCTTGATCCTCTCCGGTTTGCGCAATTGTGACATTACGCAGGTGACCGCCAGCAATATCGGGGATTTGAAGGGAACCGGGCATCGACGAGGATCCGCCGTGGCCATCTTCTCGGAGACCAAACCCGTTGCGAGCTGGTATGATACGCAGCGCATTCTCCCCACCGATCATTTACACATTGGCCATGCGGAAATTGCGAAGACGACGGACAGCGCGTTCTATATTCATGACGATCTGCAAACAGGCGTTCATGATGTGACCATCGATTCTGTGCATGTCGACACGGCTGGTAAAGATGGCTTCAAGACACGCGCCGGCCCACGGACGGTGAGGGTCGGAACGGTCACCGTCGAGAGATCATCGCTGCGCGGCGTCGATATCGAGTCCGATGATGTCAAAATCGAGCAGATCGATGTTTCGCACATCGGCTTCGACGCCGTGGGAGCCATTCTCGGCCATCCGGCGCCTTTCAGCGGCCGCGACGCCACCAACGAGTCGATCCAAACCCATCCCAATGGCCTGGTCATCATGGGTTGTTCCGATGTGGAGATCCAGCGCATGAAGATTGCCGACGTCGCCTCAAATCCTGTCACCGGGGCGGAAGGTCACGGCGTCCATATCTCTCGCGCCCACCGGTTCAAGGTGAAAGGAGACGTCATTCGGTGTGACGGAAATGGCCTAAGGCTTTCGGGAAGTTCGGATTTCGATATTGAACTGGACATCACCGATCCCTGCCGTGGGAGGCTGACTCAACAGGCTATCCTCCTCACGCCAGACAAAGCGGGTCCAAACTATGACGGAACGATCCGTTCGCAGATCACGCATACGTCAATGAATCCCCCTCGCTTTGCACTGGACATTGATGACTCCTGTGGCATCAATGCGACCATAAAAATTCGGCCTGACAATCCAAGTGATGGCTCAATGGTAATACGCGACAATTCGCGTAAAACCTGCGGCGCATACAGCAATGATATCAAGCGACGTTAAGGGGCCAGAAGACATGGTTGAATTGTGATGGCGGC
>NC_010580.1 GCF_000019845.1 Beijerinckia indica subsp. indica ATCC 9039
AGCGCCCATTAGCCTGATGTCTGAACGACAATCAGGGGGCTTTGAATGCGACAGACTTTCTCCGTTTCTTCCCGCGTGGCGCCGCTTATCCTAACCCTGGGCCTTGGGGCCTGCGCCACGCCGATCCCGACTTATGTCGATGTGCCGGGCATGGCCAATCCCGAACTCGCGCTGCGCGAGAGTTTCGCCAGCGTCGATGCGGAGACTGCCAAACTCGGAAGCCTTGATCTCAAGGATCCGCTACCTCCCTCGCCCGTCTCAAAGTCTGCCGAGACCCCGGCAAGACCGGCCAAAAGCCTCTCTCCACTGCAGCGCACGGGCGTTGTCCCTGGCGAATTGCAACGTGTCGTCCAATTTCAGTTCAATGGCTCGCTCGACGATGGCGTGACCCAGCTCGGCAAGATCATCGGCTATGATGTCGCGATCCAAGCGCCCCCCAATGCCGAGCCACAACCGATCGTCGTCGAGGCGGTCGAGGCGCCTGTCGTCGATTATCTCCGGTCCATCGGCAAGGCGGTTGGTGATCGCGCCACGGTTCAGATCGATCCGCAGCACCATCAGATCCAGGTGATCCACCATGTCTGAGCGCCGCGCGCCCCATGGCCGCCGCTTGGGCCTCACGCTCGTGGCCGGCCTCACCTTCCTCCCGCCTGCCCATGCCGAGAACAATGTGACGATCCTGCAGATCCCGCCAGAGCCCAGCTTGCGGGAGATCGAGCAGGCAGCGCGGGAAACCGGCAATCCTTTGTCGAAGCCGGTTACGGGCGCCAAGCAGATCCCGGCTATTACAGGTGGCGAGCGTCCACCGTCTCTTGAGGCTCTGCAAGCGGCTTTGCCTGGCCCTCAGCCTGGCGACGGGCTTGAGCCCGGACGCGGCGACATCCTCTATCAGGCGGCTTTGACCTTCGGGGCTCAGGGCGGGCTCGCCGCGCGGGCTTTCGGTATCAACGAAATGCTGCGCCGGTACGAGCCGACACTCGATAGCGTCTTCGATTTCAGGACCGTGGTGGTGCGGGTTGGTCCGGGCCGGACCCTGATGCGACCACCGATCGTGACGGCGGCGCAAATGGCCTTCGCTTTGGGAGAAGGCGCGCAGGTCGCCCGCGAGACGGCCTGTGTCTATCAGATCACGCGCCGCGCTCAGCTCGCCTCGGCACCGCCGAATTGGCGCACCTATCTCGTGCGCTCCTGGGCCTCACCGTCAAAACCGTCCGATGCGGTCCTGCCAAGGACCGAGCAGGAGGTGAACTGGTGGAAGAAATGGGTGGCCGAAGGCTGGGCGCAGGGCGAGCGGCAGGGGGTCGAGATTTTCCTCGCCGATCTCTCCCGCCTGCAGCGCGATTACATCGGCATGGTTCGTTACCGCGTCCTTCTTCGCGCGGGCCTCGTGGAAAATCCCCGTGTCGCCTTCGAGGATAGCCTCGTCAATGGCGGCCATGAAGAGATGCGGGCAGGCGATCGCGTGATCCGCATCACCGATCAACCCGGCCTGCGGGCAGACCGCAAATCCTGGCCGAAGAACACGAGGGATTGCCCGCAATGAACGCGCCGCTTTCGACGGTCTGGCAGGGACGGGGGGCTGACCCCTGGGTGCGCGATCCACGCAAAAGCGCGCCTGGTCTCGATCATCTTCTGACCTGGGCCTATCGGCAGGGGGCTTCGCGCATCGCCTTTTTGAGCGGTCATCCCGTCTGGGTGCGTATTCATGGCCTCAATCAACCGGTTGAGCCCGATCCCATTCCTGAAAGCGATCTCGCTCTCATCACCAACCATATCTATGGCGCCGATGGTACGGCGCGGTTGAAGAAAGGCCAGGACTTCGACCTCACTTACGAAGTCCTGCTCGATCGCGGCACCCGCCTGCGTTTTCGCATCAATGCGACGGCCACGCGGACAAGCCGCCGCGACGGCGTGAATATCATCCTGCGGCCGATCCCTGACAAGCCGCCGACGCTGGAACAGCAAAGGGTCGAGCAAGGCATCCTGGAGTCCTTTCGGCCGCATGAGGGCATGGTGATCGTCTCGGGGGCGACGGGCTCGGGCAAATCGACGCTGATCGCCGGCATGACGATGGCCAAGCTGAATGATCCCAATGGCCATTACAACATCATTGAAGGCGCGGCTCCCATCGAATTCATGTTCGATCGGATGAGGAGCGATAGTTCTACGATCGTTCAGAGCGAGATCCCGATCGATCTGCCGACTTTCGAAGCCTTTATTCGCGGCTGTATGCGGCGTGAGCCCACTGACATCATTGTGGGTGAGTGCCGTGACAGTGTCACGATGGCGGCGGCGATCCAGGCGGCGATCTCGGGCCATACTCTGACGACGACGATCCATGCCAATGACGTCGCTTTGACCATGCAGCGGATCGCAAGCCTCTGTCCGCCCGATGAGCGGGACAATCTCATCAGCGCGGTGGCGCAATCGCTGCGCCTTGTCATCAATCAGAAACTGATCCGTTCCAGCGATGGGAAGCGCATCGCTCTGCGCGAGTTTCTGGTCTTCAACCGCGCTCTGCGAACCACTTTCCTCGAAACCGATCCGAAATTGTGGCCCGCCCTCACCCGGCAGGCCATTGCGACGGAAGGACAATCTTATGAGCAGGCGATCAACCGCCTGCTCGAAGCCGGGCTGATCTCGGAAGAGACAGCTGCCCATGAACGCAAGGAGATTGGATAATGTGGCGGAATACGGCGCGGCCCGTGATGGTCGTGTTTCTCGATGCGCGAGCCTGTTTCCCGGTTCTCGCATTCTTCATGTACTGGAGTTGGACGACCGCCAAGATCGCCATTTTCGGCACGCTCTTCTTCGGCATGATCTCCTGGCTCGGCCTGACACTCCCGTCGTTTGTCCGGCTTTTGCGGCGCTGGATCAATGGGAGCCTTCGGCCAGCCATTCCCGCTTGGAAGCGCAGGAGGTTCGCATGAACGAGGAGCTGAGCCCGGTTCTCGTCGGCCGTGGTGTCACGGCTTTATTCAAACTGACACCGCGTCCGTTGCGCCTCCATGATCCTGTTTATGGGACCGTGAGGGACATTCCATCAGAGGCAATCGGGGAAGTCGACGGCTTGTTGCCGTTGTTCCTGGCGGCGGCCGAAGCGATTTGGTTCGAGGCTTTCGGGCATGGCTTCGCGCTGAAACTCTGCATCGATCATCAATCGCTGCTTGGCTATCGGGTGGTCAGCCTCGGTTGTGTCGGCTTCGTCGGCGTCATGCTTCACCTGATGGAGGCGATCTTTCAAATCGCCCGACCCGACATGATCCTGCTCAACGATTTCAGTGTGGTCTGGCAGAGCGCCAAAATCCGGCTTGGTGTTGCCTCTGACACTGACGCGCTGCTCTCGATCGCATAGGAGGGCGAATGTTTTTCAAACCCGGTCTCTTCGGTGTGGCCTTTGCGGTCTTAAGTGCCTCTATCACTCACGCCGATCCGCTCATGAGCGAGGGCCAGAAAGTGCTGGCCTGTATCGAGGCCTCGGCCGAGATCCATCATTTGCCGTCTGGTCTGCTCCTGACTCTCTTGCGGGTCGAAGCCGGGGAGCTCGGCAAAGTCTCACAGAACAAGAACAGGACGGTCGATATCGGGCCGATGCAGATCAATGATAGCTGGGTGCATAAGATCGCCCGGCATTGGGGAGCCTCCGATGCCGAGACTTACCGCGCCTTGCGGGACAATTTCTGCGCCAATGTGGCGGGCGGCGGCTGGATCCTGCGCCAGACGCTTGATGAGGCGAAGGGCGATATTTGGGAAGGCGTGGCGCTCTATCACTCGCATACACCTGTCCATAAAGTCCGCTATCTTCATCAGGTCCTGCATCATCTCCATGCGCTGCAGAAGGAAGCACAAGTTTCCTCTCGGAATTCAGGGAGCTGATGATGGCGGGAGGCAATGGCGCTCGCGCCGATTATACGGTGTTCAGCACGATCGTGATCGTGCTGGGCCTTGGTCTTGGCGGCTGGATGCTCTGGCAGAGCCAGCATGGCGAGATCAGCGCGGCACTGATGCAATTTTATCATTGGCAGATCCAGCACCTGCAGGGGTTTACCCATCGCTTCGATTTGGCCGATCGCCAAATGCTGGCCGCCAATCCCGATCGGGTCGAGATCGGTACGCTGATCCGAATGGCGCGGGCCTTGGGACAATTCTTTCTCTATCCGGCCGTTGGCCTCGTGCTGTGGCTTGCCGTCGTGTGTTTCATCTATGCAGCGTCATCTCGCTATTGCCGGGCTCTCGACCTCGAGGGGCTGATGCGTGAGCAGGCCCAGAGCCATCCCGGGATCACACCGTTCATAACCCGGTCGTTGCGTCTCCTGCCACTCGACAAGGCGTTTGTCCGGTCCCTCGATCCTGCCTTGAACGTGCGGGAATGGGTTGAGCGGCATGCGCTGACAAGCGATGGCACGTTTGATAGGGCAGCGGCGCGCTGTGAGCTTATTCGGCAGCTCGGCGATCCGTGGCAAGGCCCAGACAAGGCGAATCCAACGGTTCGCTGCATGCTGGCTGTGTTCATGCTGCATGCGGCGGGCAAGCGGAAAGAGGTGGCGGAATTCCTGGGTCAGATGGCCGAGGATCTGTCCGATGGAAAAGGCGAGGGAGCGGCCGGCCCAGACATGCCCCTTCACTTTTCGGCGCCTGTGGTCCAGCGTGCCGATTATTGGCTCAAAGACCGTGACTGTCTGATCGCTCTTCTTGGCCCCCTCTCTCAGCCCAAGCACGGCTATACGGCGACGATGCTGATGAGTGCCTTGACACAGGCACGCCTGGTCTCGGGCGTCCTGGCGCCGGCGCAGTTCAATTTCCTCAAATTGGTCGATCGCAAACTTTGGTTCGCACTCCATTCGCTCGGTTTTCCGACGAGCGGCAAAAGCCTGGAAACGCATCCCAACCCGCGCGTCGAGGCGATCGGCGCGCGCGATCATTGGTCAGCCGAACGGGTTTTTGGCGCTCCCCTTCGTCATCCTTCCGTTGATCAAGCCGTCGAGGCCATCGCCGAGGCCTTTACCAGACTCTCTTACGAGTAATCAGGAAAGCATCCATGTCTCAGATTGTTTTGTATTCAGGATTCGATCAAGTCGAGGCTCAACCGATTTACCTGCATTTTGACGACGACTTGAAGGAATGTCGGTTGCGGATCGTTCCCTCATCAGGGACTGGCCTTCACGTCCACATCGAACGGGATGAGACCAGGAGATTTGGGCTTTTTCGAAAGAAAGTCCCGAACGAAGCGGCAAGTGTTGGTGAAAGCCGCAGGTTTGTGCGGGATCCAACACTCGTGGCCGTGTTGATCACCGTAGCTGGTATGAGCTTCAGTTGGATCGTGATGCATGTCGCGAAGACGATTCTTGAGAAACCCGATATTGAACTCGTCGCCAAGGCACCGGCCGCCAACCCCGTTCAAGCGGTTCCCGCGAACCCTGCCTATCGGATATGGGAAAATACTAGGGTCGGGACTTCTCAACCCGACCCGGAACTGAAGGTCGTTACGGACAATCTCCGCCATGCGCCGATCGTGACGCCGGCCCCTGGCAGCGATCCGAATTCCCCATCGGGACCGACCGCGTTTGGCCTCGAATAGGGGCAAAGCATGCAACGGCTCTCCTGCTGCATCCCATTCTGTCGGGCAACGCGCGGCGATCGAAAGAATGATCCCTTGCGACCGGGCCTCGAGTGGATCTGCTCGCGCCATTGGCGTGATGTTCCCGTAGTTCTCAAGGCAGAGAAGAGCCATTGGCAGCGGCTGTCGCGCCCCGCCAAAGCCAAAGGGCTTGAGACGCCGCGCATCCATGCGCGCGCCTTTGCTGCCTGGGAGGCCTGCAAGGCCAGTGCGATCGAGGCCGCTATGGGTCTTTGAGCCTTCTCAAATTCAAAAGGGAGAATGATCTATGATCATGCGCGAGATCGCTGGCCCGCAGGGGCGTTTCGAACGAACGGGCGCGCAAAACCTGCGCGATACCCGCTCGATCACGCAGCGTTTCGCATCGGCACTGGTTACGAACTTCTCGGCCGTCATGCTCACGGTCGGTGCAGGAGCCATGGTGATCGAGCCCGCGAGTGTTGAGCTGATCGCTCCGGCCAGCCTGCTGTATGCCGGCATCGTCCTCACGCGGCGCGTCAAGCTGCCAATGCGCCTCCCCAAGAGCGCCAGGATCAAGGACTGGAACTATCCCGATCCATCCTCCCGCAAGCCCCGCATGGCGGCCGGCACGATCTATCTCGGCCGCGACATCGAAACCAATCATGAATTGTGGCTCACGCCGGAGGATGGGCGCCAGCATGCGACCATTCCTGGGACGACGGGTGCGGGTAAGACCACGGCGATCGTCTCCTTCCTGACCAATGCTCTGACGCAGGGCTCGGGCTTCGTGCTCGTGGACGGCAAGGCCGACAACAAGCTCTATGGTGAGATCCTAGCCCTGGCACGCCGCTTCGGCCGCGAGGATGATGTCCTTGCCCTGAATTTCCTGGTGGCGAGCGGTGAGAAACAGTCGAACACGTTCAATCCTTTTGCGACAGGCAACGCGGACGCCATCCGCGAATTGCTGGCGAGCCAGCTCGGCGAACAGAATGCGCAGGATTCCAATGGCGTGTTCCGCGCCCGCGCGGTGGCCTTGATTGGCACGATCGCGCCCGTGCTCACCTGGATGCGCGATCATCGCGGCGTGCCGATCAGCATCGAGACGATCCGCTTTTGCCTTGAATTACGCTGGATCTGGACACTCGCCACCCATCGCCTGTTCATGGTCCGCGATCCCTCAAACGGCAAGATCATCGAATACGACGTGTCGAAAGACATGCCGGAAGAAATCATCTATCCGATGCAGGCTTATCTCGGCGAACTGCCAGGCTATGATTCCAGCGTGCCCTGGAACCAGCAGAAGGACAACAAGCCGTCCGAGCAGCATGGCTATGCGCTCATGTATTTTACGGCGACCTTCACTCAGCTCGCTGTCAGCCTCGGCCACATTTTCAAGGTGCTCAATGGTGACATCGACATCCGCGATGTCGTGCTCAATCGGCGTATTCTGGTGGTGTCGCTGCCAGCCCTCGAGAACTCCGACGATACGCTGGCGGCGCTTGGCAAGATCGTCGTCGCCTCCTTGCGCGGGATGATGGCGCAGATCCTCGGTGCCAAGCTCGAGGGCGATTATGCGCAGATCGTCGAGAACAAGCCGGGCATGGGTGTCGCGCCCTTCATGGTGGTCCTCGATGAGCTGGCCTATTATGCGACGGGCGGTCTCGACCGCATGCTGGCCATGGGCCGTGGCCTCAATATCATGTTCTGGTTGGCGTTTCAGGAAGTCTCCGGCATTTGGGCGCGGATCGGGGAGAAGACGGCCTCTCTACTCGGCAACGCCAATCTGACCGTGGCGATGCGCCAGCAGGACGCGCAACGCACCCGCGAATGGCTCGAACAGACGGCTGGCCAAACCTATGTGACCCAGGCCGGTGGCTATCAGACGGGCGAACTCGGCACCTATCTCGAGAGCCAGCATGCCGATCTGCGCCAGGTGTCGCGGATCGACTGGCGCGATTTGCAGAGCCTGATCGAGGGCGAGGCAATCATTCTGTTTGGCGGCCGCCGCATCTACGCCAAGCTCTTTCATGCCAAAGTCGACGTCTCGGGGCCGATGCGCCTCAACCGCTGTCTGGCTTTGCTGCCACCGAAGCCTGAAGTGCTTTCCCAGGAAGAAGCGCGTCTTTCGGAACTGATTGCGACCTTCCAGAACGGGCTAATCGGGTTCGGAGTGGAGGGGCCAAGCGATCCGGTGCTCGAGGCTGGCCTTGGCGCGTTTCGGCAGGAGTTGAAGAAGGGCTCCTCGATCGACCAGGGCCTGCAGGAGGTCTTCGAGGCGATTGACGCGCTGCCGCATGAGCTCGCTCAATCCTCTTTGGTGATCCAGAAAGACGAAGCGCTGCGTCCGATCAAGACTCCGTTCACGGATCTTTTGGAAACGAGCCGAACCGGCTGGCCTTTGCCGCCCGCGTCCTTCGGATTGCCGCGTGAACCGATTGATCAGCGGCTCTTTCTCGACGTTGTCGAAATCGAGAGGACGATCGGTGCGTCTCAATCCGCCGCTCGCAAGACAGCCCTCGATCTGTTGGCGCTGCGCGATCTTGCCTTGAGAGATGAACAGAATGAGCCCCGGCCAGCTGTTTCGGTCGAGGATCAGAAACGTAAGCTCAGAAGCCTGATTGAGACATTCGAGGCCATTGCAGAGGCAGGCGAGCTCGTGCCGATTTAAGCTGAAAGGATCTTTCGATGATGGAAAGCCTGATCGTTGAAATGACCACTCAATAGTGCTAATAATAGCACTATTAATAAGCCCGTGGAGTGGTCATATGGCGCATATTGTTCTCGCTGAGATAACAGCCAGCATCTCGGAACTGAAAAAGAACCCCATGGGGACAGTAGCGGCTGGAGAAGGCGCAGCAGTTGCGATCCTCAATCGCAACGAGCCAGCGTTTTATTGCGTGCCTGCCCGCACCTATGAGGCGATGCTGGAACGTCTTGAAGATATGGAACTGAACGCCATTGCTGACGCGAGAGCGAATGATCCTGTCATCAAGGTCAATCTGGATGACCTATGAGCTCGCTTTCGTGGATGCCGCTCTGAAAGAATGGCACAAGCTCGATAGGAACACGCGTGAGCAGTTCAAGAAGAAGCTCACGGAACGCTGTGAAAATCCGCGCGTGCCCTCCGCAAAGCTCTCGGGAAGCACGGACCGGTACAAGATCAAATTGCGCAGCGTTGGCTATCGGCTCGTCTATGAGGTTCGGGAAGCGGAAATTCTGGTGGTCGTGATTGCGATTGGGAAGAGGGAACGCAGTGAAGTCTATAAAGCGGCCGAGCGACGAGACCTTTAAAATTGGCAGGTTGTCATGCCATGCAGCAGTCAGCATTCCCAGGCAAGATCGTTTAATTTCCGCATTGATCCAGCCTTAAACGGTGCCAGTGCAGCCTTAATATCTGTGACTGGTTTGTGCCTCCGTCTAACTATGCCGAAGTCAGCCTCGCGTTATAAAGCCATTGGCTACGACGTGCCGGATCCCCAAGGCATTCACGGCCCGCTTATCAGTCGTCATCTTGTAAGAAGAGGCTCTTGAAGCTGAACAGGCTGAACATACAGTAGCTCAAGGTGTTTCCACCTCGGAGTTTATCAGCCCAAATTCATTCTTAAGTCATATTGATTTAATATAATCATTATTATACACCGCCTTAATGATGTCGTCAGAACTATCTGCAAGATCTTCCAAGCTTGACCTTAGCATTAGCAGTACAGAGAATAGCATGGACCTTTGGAAATGAATCTGAAAGGAGATCCCTTGAGTGTCATATTAATATTACATCTTACTCTGATCTATGAATTGCTTGATGATTAGCTCCTAAAACTCGTTACTAGTTCCTCAAACTCGACGCAGTCGAGCATATCAAGATCAAGCCCTAAGCCAGGGTGAAGACTAGAACCATTCCGCTCTTCCCCGGCAACGCCAAGCGGCGGCTTTCTCAATGCGCAGACAGCCCGCATCTTTGACTCGGCGTCTCACTCAGATGCAATGGTTCCCGACAAAGCGAGAGGACTCCTGTTCGGCCGCAGATCGCGCAATGTCTATGACATCGAGGATTTCCTCCTGCGAACTGAGTTCAGACGGGCCGAGAAAGCCCCAATATGACAGTCGCATGTGCCATTGTTCTGTATTTTATAGTGATCGAAAATGACCTGCCGCGTGTTGGGCCGACGTCCTTGAAGCGGCCATTCATTTGATCATTGAAACCTGAACCTGGAAAAACAAGAACATATGGCATGAGCAAATTCACAGATCTTCTGGCGCTCGCAACGCCCGGTCTTTGGTTCGTCGAACCGGGCCAGAAACTGATGGCAGACGATACACTCCTGCCGATAGATTGGATCAAATCCGGTGACGATCTGGGCTGCATCGGAGCAGCTCACTTCGTCGGTCCTGGCGTGAACGAGCGGCAGCGTGGCTACGCTAATGCCCTGCTGTTCTCCGCCAGTCGCGAAATGGCGCTTTTGCTCGAAGAAGCGCTTACTGTCTATGATAACGAATTTGAGAACGACCTCGAGATTTCTGGTGCGGATCTCCTCGACTGGTTTTTCAACTGGCGCTTGCGTGTCAAGCGGCTCGTCAACGAGCTATGCTGAATTTTTCTAGCTGCCTGGTCGCAGGACACCATTGCAATCGCCACGACCAGTCATTCAACTGTCCCCGCCAGAGACACAAGATGTGCTGTCATTCTGACGGCAGCTTGACCTGGCCCATCCTTGCCGCGCCTGCGCTCGATAACGGTATATGTGATCGAGGGTAGCTGAGGCAGAATCCCGTCAGATAGCGGTGGCAAACCGATCCCCACTTCGGTACGGCTGGCAATACCCAGCCCAGCTTCAACCGCTGTGCGGAGGCCATCAAGGCTGGGTGTGACCAAAGCGATGCGCCAAGACCAACCTATGGCATCCAGCGCTTGCTGTGCGGCCTTGAGAAATGGGCATGGTGGCGTGATGCTGACAAGCGGTAGTACTTCCTCGGCCAGAAGATCAGGCTTTCCAAACCACTCCATCGGAAAGCTCGTGACGGCTTTGCCGCGGCCAGGATCGTCAGCACAAAGCGCTGTATCAATCCGGTCCTCCCCCATCGCTTGCAGCAACTCCGCCGTACTGCCGATAACAATCTCAAATGTGGTATTGGGGTTGGTGGCTCGTAGATCTATCAGGGTTGGGCGCAAAACAGGGACAACGAAGTCCTGAACGACGCCAACCCTTATCAGCGGCGTTGCTGCCGGTCCCAATTCCGCGCGCGCCGCGTCAATCCTCCTGAGAATTGCGCGAGCATGACCTAAAAGATGGCTGCCAACTTGATTAACCTTCAGTGCCCTGCCGTCACGATCGAAAAGCGGTTGCCCGACAATATTCTCAAGCCGTGACATTTGAAGGCTAAGAGCGGATTCACTGCGCCCAACCCGCACGGCCGCAGTGGCGAGCGAGCCGCAATCGACCACAGCAACAAAGCTGCGCAGCAATGGTGATGGCAGATCTGGAATCATGAGATGTTCTCAAGTCAGATTTAACAGCTTTTCGATTATACTTTTACAAATATGCATGAAAATCCGGGTATTACGAACCGGAGGTTAGAAATGCCCTTTGCCAGACTGACGTTGACGTCGATCCCGACACTGGATCAGGCCAATCATCTTGCAACCGAATTAACTGAACTAATTGCTCATGATCTTGGCAAGCGACAGGAGCTCACTTCGATACTTGTTGAGACCTCGGGTATTTCCCATTGGGCGATCGGCGCTGAAGGTCGACTGACTGCGGCACATCTCGAAGTCTGCGTGACAGCCGGAACCAACTCGGAGCAAGAGAAGCGGGCCTTCATTGCAAATGCCATGACAATCCTTCGGACAGTGCTGCCTGGTCTCAATCCCGCAACCTATGTTGTCATCAGGGAACTTCCCGCAACAGACTGGGGTTACGATGGACGAACCCAAGCAGATCGAGCGATGGATCGGATACATGGCACTGCCTTAATCGGACAAGAAAAGAGTTGAACGTCCGCTCAGGGCTGCAGGCGACTCTCCAAGAATATGGAACAAGCCTCATCCTGAACCCCAATGTTCATTTCCCTGCCGCAGGCGAGGGAGAAGCTTCGTTTCGTTGCCGTGCTTCGGCCAGCTTGCGCTGCTGTTCCTGGGTCTCGGCTTGCATCTCCTCCAGAAACGAAGCGGCGCGCTTTGAGAGAGCATCGAGCCGCTTTCCGTTTTCCTTGATCGCGGCATTCAAGGCCGCGACTTCCGGATCGACCTGTTCCTGCACGACCTTGGCCCGAATGAGCTGGCGCAGATCCCGGCCAAGCTCCTTCGATTTGCCCTCCTTACCCTCAGCCTTGAGCCCAAGGGTCAACAAGGTCTCGACCGCCTGTTCTCGGTGCCGGCGCAATGTGCCGATCAGATCGGTTGCCAGCGGCTTGTAATTCTTCGTGGCCATATCAGCGGCGATGCGCTTCCAGATGTCCTCGGTGGTAACAGGAGAGGCATCACCCAGGGCGCGGCTGCGCTTCTCAGCCTCATGGACGGCCGCTCCCGAAACCAGGGTCCATGTGGCGCCGCGGCTCCGGCTTTCTGCGACATAGCCTTTGAAGCTGCTGATGCCGGCACTGCCGCGCGGCAAGGCGTTGATATGCTCTTCCGAGGTCAGGCCTTGGGCGGCGTCGATGGTCAGGGCATGGCCATAGCCGAGCATCAGGCGCTGCGTCTTTGGATCGATCAGACGCCTCATTTCAACGGAGCCGATCCGGCCTTTCTTGTCCTTGAAAGTGAAGCCATCGGCACTTCTGCCGACAACCTCGACGATGTCGCCATTGTCGCCGATCGAGCCGCCCTTGCCATCGATCGTCGCCCAAGTGCGCCGATAAAGGCGCAGCTTGTCGCCCGTGGCGATCCGGAGGTCATAGGTCTCGCCGCGCTGGTCGATCGCCTTATAAAGCTTTTCATCGGCGCCGATCTCGCCACGCGCCTTGAGCCGTTCGCGGATGGCCTGGCTGATGTCGGCCGCATCCTGATTGGTCAAGGCGGAGACGGTGATGCTCTTCTTCGGATCCTCCGCGCGCAGGATGTCGCGACGCTGCATGTAGAGGTCTGCGATCTGGCCGATGACCTGATCCTGATCGCCGCCGAGGAGGCGGGCGGTGCCATCCTCGATCTTCATCCCCAGGGCCTCGCCGGCCTTGCCTTCCCGGAAGAGATTGGCGATGTCGCGGTCGCGCCGCGTGCGCTGGCGCACGGTCGTCAGGAGCGCGGGCAGGGCCTCCTTCGGGAGGACGCGCTTCAGGATCTCGATCGTGTCGCCGGCTTCGATCGACTGTGCCTGTTCCCGGTCGCCCAGGGCCTTGATGGTCATGCCGGTCTCGGCCTGGACCTCGAGGAGCTTCAGCATGGCGCGCGGGCCGATCTGGCTGACTTCGTCGATCACGATGACAGTGTTGTGGGTCGGCTTGACGGTTCCCTTGTCGATGGCTTGCAGCAAGGCCTCGACGCCGGCTGTCTTCTCGATGCCGGCATTGGCCAGGGTTGTTGTGTCGGGCTGGCCCTCGACGCCAAGCGATTGCAGGAAGGGCTGAAGGGCGACGGTCTTGTCGATACCAGCATCCTTCAAGGCATCGGCTTGCCGCCAGGCGGTGGCAACGCCGATCACTTCGCGGCCACCCGCATCATAGCGGGTGTCAGCCTTCCAGGCGGCGACGAGGGGTTGCAGGAGTGTCGTCTTGCCGGACCCGGCCACGCCCGTCAGGAGGGTCAAGCGCCCGCCCTCGCCGAGTGCATGAATCGCCGCGCGCTGCGCCGCTCCATGTTCGGGTTCAGTGGTGAAATCCAGGCCGGAGGCGTTGATCGCTGCCTTGACGGTTTGAGCAGAGAGCGCGCCGTCCTTGTCCCGCGCTACGGCCCGGGCCTTATTGGCGAGCTCGGTCTCGATGCGGATCTGCGCCGTATTGGTGATCCGCACCTTGTCCTCCATCCGGCTGGTAATCAGCGCCACATGCTCGCCCTGGAGGGTGAGGCCGCGTTGTTCGAGGAGAGTGACCACTTTGTCGATGTCGTCGCGACCATGGGCTATGCCGGCACCGATGAGGCCACGCACGGCATGGACGCGCAACCGATCATGGTTGAGGACGGCGGCCGTCTTGAAATCCTCGGCCAGGCGTTTGGCAGCGAAGTCATAGGCTTTGTCGTAGCGCTCCGCGTCGGTCAGGGCCTCGTGCCTGACCCCGTTCAGGACGGTTTCATGCCGCCAGCCGATGGCTTCGGCCTGGGCCTTCCAGGCTTCCTTTTCGCCCTTGCCGTCTTGCTTGGCATAGCGCGAGACGACGCTCGATTCATTGAGGATCGTTTGCTTGCGCTCGATCGAGAGTTCGTCCCAATCAAGGCCCTGGCTCTTGGCGAAAGCCTTGGCCGAGCGCAGGACCTGCTGGCGGCGCTTGCTGAAGGTGTCCACCGCCTTTTGGGGAATGGCCTCGAGAACGACGGCTTCGTCCTTCTTGTCATAGCCGATCTCGGCGCCGAGGCGGCGCAACTCGTCGGCGAGGCGGGCCTGGAAATAGCCGCCGAGCTCATGGGTCAGATCGGACGTCAGCTCCTTGGTGTTGAGCGATCCGACACGGCCATCGGCCGTGACGACCATGTTCATCAGGAAATTATGGATATGGGCCTGGGGATCGCCCGCTGTCTTGGCCTCGACCAGATAGGTCGCCCCGCTTTTGCCGTCCTGCAGCTCGACGGTCGGCCGGGCGACGTGATGCCGGAAGCTCACCCAGCCGACATCACCGGGATCGACGCCTTCCTCGCCGCCTTTGCCGCGCCGCGCGAAACCGAGGCGGCCGGCCGCATAGCGCATGGCGGCATCATTGGCGCGGTCAATAGCGTTCCAGATCGCCGCGCTTTCAGCGGGGGTCACGGCGAATTCGGCGGCGATCGTCACCGATTTATGCGGCGAGAAGGTGAAATCGAAACCGGATAGCGTTCGCTCGTGCTGGGACCAGCGCTCCCCATTATCCCCCCGCTTGCCCTCGAAGAGCCGGTCGAGGGCTTCGCTGGTCGGCATTTGGCTCGGATCGATGCCCGCGGCCTTGGCGAAGGCCGGGGTGATGTCTGGCCTCCAGGTGGCCCGGCTATCGCGGCCGGTATAATAGGACGTCAATCGGCTGCCCGGTTCGAGCTGTTTTTCTGGATGTTTGGTCGGGTCGTGGATGGGCGCGGTCTTGCCTTCGGTGAAATAGGTTCGCAGCACGACGCCTTGGGAATCCGCCGAGATCTTGCGGAAATTCATCATCGGCGGGCATCCCCTTGGCCATTTGGCGCGGCCGGGGTTTCCCTGCCCATCTGCAGGAGCTTTAGGATCTGCTGCAGGAGATTGAGCTGGTCTTTGCTCTGCCGGACGAGGTCGGTGAGGAGTTTATCGAGCGGAACCCGGTCGGGATCCATTTCGGGAGGGGTAAGAAGCTCGAGGATTAGGGCGTTCTGCTTGACCAGGGTGCCGAGGATCGCGGTTTGCTCCGTCTGCACCATCTGAATGGCTTGCAGGCGATTTTCGGTCGTGGGTTCTGGGCCGGTGGAAGAAATGGCCATGTGAGGTCTCCGGAATGGATGTTCTCAGCATGGCCAGAGGTCGTGAGAAGAGCACACATCTTCTGGCTGATGCCTAATCAAAAGCACGCACACAACAGCAAAAACGATTCAGGCAAAGAAGTCGGCTTGGCCAAGCGAGTTCGTTACGAATGTTATAGGAAGCATGGATCAGTGTTCCCGCTCCGATCTTTACATCTTCATCTTCGAAGCCCGAAACAGGTGGCCTGAGGGCTTTGCCCACGCGGTCCATGGACCGTTTAAACCAACTCCTACTTCTCATATCACGCAATTGTGATATGAGAATGCGCGCATAGGTGGAGCCAGACATATTGCCAGCTAAGGTTTAGCTAGTACTATGAAAAATATTTTACAGCTTCAGTATCAACCAATGATTTTGCTGTCGAGAGGGCGGATGACGCATGCATGCCCGCAGAGAGTCTAGATCATCGGTGGCTTGGCCGTGGCGGCGTTAGACCTTTATGCGTCATGACGAGGAATAGGCTAGTCATCATCGTAATTTGGTTTTCGCCTTAACGGAGAGTTTCCCATGACGTGGAAATTTAAAACAAAGAAAGGGGTTTTTGATTACGCCCCTGAATTCGAAGAACAGTATTCAGTCAATGATGATGGCACAGAAATACGCTTAGGTGGCACAATTAGTCGCTCATATACGCACTTATCCTTTGAATATGAGGGACGAGGTGTAAAATTTAGATTTTCCGCGATGCCTATTACGGAATATATAAAAAAAAACGATTTATATAACCTAGGTAAAGTATGTACGGTATATATATCATCGGCAAACAAGATTTATATAAGCCACGATCTTGGACTAAAGATCGCAGAAGACATCCGCGATATGCTTATAGATACATATAAATACTATAGATTTAGCGGCGATTCTCATCTTGAGGATGTTGTCTTCGATCAATACGCCAAGGCATTCTTAAACATTTAATATGCAATACGTAATAAAGGAAATTATATTATGCTTGACGCTACGACGCTTGCGCAGCTTCAGAATATAGCTAACGCTCAAACCAATGTCGGCGTCAAGAATGCTGTAGTCAATATCATAAACCTCGCGACCGGGAGCAATCCAGCCTCAAGCACTTTGGCGCAAACTGTCAACACATTGCTTGGCGGCCCGAACGGGCCGATGTCGGCCAAAGCCAATGGTTCTGCGCTATTCTATTCGGACGACGACAACAATCCAGGGAAGCCCAACCTCCAAGCGGCAAAGGACTGCCAGACGAGCCTAAAGGGGAATGGTTATTTTCTGGCCGACACCCAAGCAGGCGTGGCCGCAGAAAAGTTGGCAAATCAGGCTGACGCCTTGTCAGGCGCCGTTAATACTTCGCCAGCTGGCGACGCCATTATGGGCCTAGCGTCGGCGATGATGGGCGCGCAAGCGGACAACGCTTATGCCTTCGTCAGCAACGCCTATTCCGGAAGCATTTGGACGCAGTACGAACTGCCGGCGCTCCTGGGTCAAACGGGCAGCGAAGTGGGCACCGTCAACGGGCTCAACCTGAGCAACTACAATAATTACAGCCCCAGCCAAATTCAAAATCTGATCAGCGCGTCTCAGGCTTGCGACCCAAATAACCTTCCGCCTCCGACCGGCGGCGTTCCTGCGAATGATAACCTGAGCACAACGCAGATGATCGCGCTAGGCCTGCTCGGCGCGGCGACGACAGTCGGTGTTGGCGCCTTGATCATTTTGGGCGCGCCTGTGGAAATTCCTGCGCTTGGTGTCGGCGGAATAATGTTGTTGCTAACAACGAGTCAAGCCGCCGCTAAACCTATTGCGCCGACAACCACGGATGCGGCGTCACAATATCAATTTCAGTGGCAACTCAACACCTACAATGGCGCTCAGATTGCACCGGCGCTCGGCTATATTCTGGCGCAGGCTCAGGGCGCGCCAAATGTGTCGTCACTTGCAATGCAGGTTCAGCCGAGCTTGGTCAGCCTTCGTAACCTTGTGACGCAGAGCAATTCGCCATTGTTCGCTCAGACGACCGATTCTTCTGGAAACTTGGTGAATGTTACGATTCAATCGAACTCAAGCAATTCACTGCTAATTCAGTTGGCTTCCGCGACAGCGACCACGGCGGTGAATCCTGCGACAATCGATGTCGGCTTTAACAATTCGGGCGGAACGTCATTTGAGCAAACAACTGTAACCAACGCCAATGGCTCGGCCGCGGTTTTGATCTCAGGAGACGACAATAACGCGTCAATCAACAATTCTACCATTTCCCTGAATTCAGGCGCGACAGCTACGATCACTGGAAACTCCAACACCTTCGCCCTCGGATCTGACTCCTCCGTCACGCTGAACAGCCAGGGCGGGAGCAACACGGTGACCGTGACAGGTGACCCGTGGTTCAGCTGGCTGGCTTCGCAGACGACGCGGTTCGAGGCGGATGCGAACGGTGTCCGTGTGGGTTACCCCGGTGGCAATCTGGGGACGGACTATTCTCTCAATGACCAAGGACAGATCACGGCGGCGCCGGTCTTCATGGGCTTCGGGCTGGGCGGCGGCTATGCCTCGGACAGCGCGGAAGCGGGCAGCCTGCAATCGAGTGTGAGCGGCACGATTCCGGCCGACACATCGTCTGGCCCCCCTCTCGACGCCTGGCTGTCGTCGGTGGTGGTGATCAATCTCGGCGGCGGGGTGGGCAGCGGGACGCTTTATACCGCGCCGTCAGGCTTCATTCAGGGCGGCCGCGTCCTGAGCTCAACCGATATGGCGGTGATTTACCCCAACGCCAACAATGACGGCGTCTTCAACAATTCCCCTTCAGGCAATGTCGCCGGCTATAATCGGTCGGCCAATGACCAGCTGTCGGCTCCCTCCCAGAACCTGCAGGACCTCGTCGGCGGCACGGTTTCGGCGCTGCAGACCTTATCATCGGTGAGCCCGCTGTTTGGAGCCGCCCTTGCCGACATGGCCAGCAACGCCAGCAGCTGGATCAATACCGATCCCCTGGTGATCGGCACGACGAGCGCCGGCATCACACTGACCAATTGGATCTCCAATGCGGTCTATTTCGATACCAATGTGAACCCCACGACCTTGCAGGCCGATGGCAAGCTGCATCACACCAGCTGGGTCTCGGGTGGCACCGGCATCGTGGCGCTCGACCGCAACGGCAATGGCCAGATCGACGACATCACCGAGACCCTGTCGGAGTTCTTCCAGGGCGGCTCGAACCCCGGCCATTACGCCGATGGCCTCGATGCGCTGAAAAGCCTGGCGCAGGCGGGGGCGAGCGTGTTTTCCGCCGCGACCTCTCTGACCGATCCCACGACCCACCAGAGCTATTGGAGCGAGCTCAGGGTGTGGCTGGACGCCAACCAGAACGGCGTCACCGATGCGGGCGAGTTGAAGACGCTGAATGATCTCGGCATCACCTCGATCAATCTTGTGGGCTCGGGCAACCTGGGGGAATCGCTGGAAGGCAGCGCGGTGACCAACCGCACGACCTATACGAAGAGCGACGGCAGTAGCGGCGCGGTAGCGGCGGTGGATTTTGCCACCAATACGGTCGGCGACATCGCCACCTCCGCCAATGGCGGCATCACCATCCAGTCAGTGCCGGAAGGCGGCGCGACGCCGTCGAACAGCTTCGTCATCAAGAACACCTCCGCCCATGCCTATACGCTCTCTAACGGGCAGCTCATTGATAATACGACGGGGCAGACCGTCATCGCCAGCGGCACCAAGGGTGTCTTCAGCACCAATCAAAACGACAGCATCGCCGTGGCTTCCAGCGATCCGACACCCTATTGGCTGGGCGGCGGCACTGGCGCGGCGACGCTGACGGGGGGCGCGGGCAATACGGTCTTCTTGATCAATTCCAAGACCATCGTGCATGGCGGCACGGGCTTCAACATCGCCGAGGTTACGGACGCCAAGCCCATCACCGTTGATCTCAAGACCGCCAATCTGCAGGAGGTCATCGGCGGTGCGGGCGACGGCGTGTTCAACGCCTCTGGCACCAATTGGAACGTTTTCATCCAGGGTGGTTCCGGCAATAATATCATCATCGGTGGGACCGCCAATGACGCGCTGGCGGGCGGTACGGGGGATGACCTCATCGAGGCCGGCACCGGGGGGTCGGTCATCCATGCGGGAGCGGGCAATGACGTGATCTACGGCGGCTCGGGTTCGACCTCCACGGCCCAGCCTGCCTATGTCAATGCGGGTAATACCGCCGATATTTCCTATGTCGAGCGGCTCTACGAGGGCGGCTTTGGCCGAGAAGCCAGTGCTGGAGAACTGCAATGGTGTGTGTCTGTTCTCGGCAATGGCAGCGTAGACCGAGTGACGCTTGCCTCATATTTCCTCAGTAATCCAGAATGGCAAAACCGGTTCGGGACACAGACCGACGCGCAATTTGTGACGAGCGTGTTCGATAACTTCCTGGGGCGCGATCCCAGTGCCGGGGAACTGGCGCAGTTCACGCAAGCTCTTGCCGACGGAGCACCCCGTAGCTATGCGCTGGAATCAGTCGCTGACAACGCTCAATCCCAGACCTATTGGGGGCTCCACCACCCGGGCGCGAGCGACGTCATCTATGGTGGCTCCGGTCATGACACGATCGTGCTCGGCACCAACAATGCCGTGGTCTATGCCGGCTCCGGAACGATGACGGTGGTCGGCAACGCCAATGGCTTCTCGACCGTCGGCCTGCACGGCAGCTATGCCGATTATACGCTAACCCATAATGCCGATGGGACGATCACCGTGACCAATATCGGCCATGAAGATGGCGACGGCACGGTGACGATGAAGAATGTCACGGCTCTGGATTTCAAGGACTTCATCCAGGTTGATATTGCCACCGCCCTGGGCATGCCGGTCGATGACACGTTGAACACCGGCAACGCCAGCCAGGTCACGGTCAATGCATCCGGCCAATATGTGATCAGCGCCATAACGCTGCTCGCCAATGATCTCGATTATGCGGGCAAATCGCTGTCGATCCGGGAACTTCTCGACAATAATGGCAATGCCATCGCGCGCGGTTCGAGCGGCCAGGTGAACGGCGGCATTGCGATGCTCAGTACGGATGGTTCGAGCATTACCTTCACACCCACGCCGGGTTTCGCCGGGGTGATGAGCTTTCGCTATCACGTCGAGGACAGCGACGGCCAGACCGGCCAATCCGTCGTCCAGACCGGTACGTCCAATACGGCGGAACTGGCGGCGACGGTTTCCCTCGTCACGCCGTCTCAGCCGACCGACCCTCTTTTCGCCAAGGAATGGTTCCTGCAGGCGGCGGATGTCATCCCGCTGCTCAAGCACTATACCGGGGCGGGGGTTTCCGTCGGCATTTTCGATGGCTCCGGCAATGTGGATTTCTCCAACCCGGATCTTTCAGCCCATGCCGGGCAGTCGGTCAAGCTCGACGGCACGCCGGGGATCACGCAGACCGGCACCCATGCGACCCTCATCGCGGGCGTCCTCGGCGCCGCCATCGACGGTGAAGGCGCGGTCGGTGTGGCGCCCGACGCGACGTTGAACAGCGAGGCTGTTGGCCTCGTGGGGATGTCGACGCAGACCGATGCGAATCTCATGGACTGGTCGAATTACGACGTCGTCAACAATAGTTTCAGCGTGAAGCCTCCCTTTTACAATCTCGGCCTTTCCCCTGCCGGTTCAGCGTCGGAACTGACGGCGTTTCTAAACGCGATCCAGAACGGGCGACAGGGCTATGGCACGATCATCGTCATGGGAGGCGGCAATAGCCGCGCCCAGGGGGAAAACACCAATGATTCCTATTTGACGAGCTCGCCCTATGCGATCACGGTCGGCGGAATCAATGCCACGACCGATCTGTCCACCTTGCGGATTTCCGGGGCACCGTTCAGCGATCCCGGCTATTCGATCCTCATTTCGGCGCCGGCCAACAATATTACCTCCGACGGAGTGGCCTACACCAATGCCTATGGCCAGAACTTCGGCTCCACCGTCAAGACAGCGGAAGGAACGTCTTTCGCGACGCCGATCGTGTCCGGCGTGGTCGCTGATATGCTGCAGGCCAATCCTTATCTCTCCTGGAAGGATGTACAGCAGATCCTCGCCTATTCGGCGGTAAAAGTCGATCCCAACGATACCAATCCCTTTGTGGCCGGCTCAACAGCAGGATCGGGCTGGGCCTTCAACGGGGCGACGAATTGGAACGGTGGCGGCCTCCACTATAGCCCAGATTACGGCTTCGGCGAAGTCGACGCCCGCGCCGCAGTGCGGCTGGCCCAAAGCTGGAGCAGCTTTGGCATTTATACAGACGTTTTCTCCCATGATACTTATGTCATTAGCACTCCTTTATCATCGGGACCCTTTTCCAAAACTTTCACAGAATCCTCGACGACGGACACCGTCGAGACTGTTCAGGTGCGTGTCAAGATCTCGAATGCTATTCGTAGCAACCTGACCATTACATTGATATCGCCGTCCGGCGTCACCAGCACGCTCATGGCGCGGCCTGGATCGGTCATCGGCCCAATCGCGGATGCGGCGAATTTTGTTCCGGGGGCCTTCGATGATTTTACGCCAGGCACGTTTGATTATACGTTCATGACACAGGCGGACCGTGGGGAAGCCTTTCAAGGCAATTGGACTGTCAACATCTCGGATGCCGCTGGATCCACCTCCCAGGCGATTGTAACAGACGTCAAAATTATCCTACAAGGCAACTACACGGCTGGTAAGCCACAGACATTCATTTATACAGACGAATTCGCCACTCTCTCAAGCACACCGGGCAATGCTCTCTACGATCCGAATAATGCCGCGCGGTTTACTCTCACGGGATCAGGCTATCAGGATACACTGAATGTTTCGGCAACAACCGGGGCGGTCAATCTCGATCTTGTCACCGGCTCCACCGACAGCACCATCGACGGCCGTTATCTTGCCATTGCGCCAGGTTCAAAGATCAACAAGGTTTACCTCGGTGATGGTGTTTCAACGGTCCATCTCAATGCCGATAACGACATCATCAATACGGGCGCCGGCAATGCCATTCTTTATGGCGGGGCGGGGTTTGACATCTACAACATTGGCAAATGGCTCCAGCGTTCGATCCCTGCTGGGAACACAACCATCTATGGAGGCAGTGGTGGCAGCGCGGTCTATATCGGGGACGAGGCGGGTAGCAACATATTGGTCGGAGGAGCTGGCGTTGACACCGTGTCCTATTCCTCGGCCTCTGCGGGTGTCACGGTCAACCTGGGGGTGACGACGGCGCAGGCCACCCGCAGCACGGGGACCGATACGTTGTTGGGCTTCGAGAACCTGACCGGCTCGGCCTACAACGATGTGCTCACTGGCAATGGCGGCAACAATGTCATCGATGGTGGGGCCGGCAATGACACGATCGACGGGGGTCCCGGCAACGACACACTGATTGGCGGGGCTGGGATCGACACTGTGAGCTATGCCTCGGCGACCTCCGGGGTGACGGTGAGCCTGGCCCTCACCACGGCGCAGGCCACGGGCGGGGCCGGAACCGACACGCTGTCGGGCTTCGAGAACCTGACCGGCTCGGCCTATAATGATGTGCTGACAGGCGATAGCGGCGACAATGTCATCGACGGGGGTGCCGGCAATGATCTCATCGACGGGGGCCTTGGGAACGACACGCTGATTGGCGGGGCCGGGATCGATACATTGACCTATGCCTCGGCGACCTCCGGGGTGACGGTGAGCCTGGCCCTCACCACGGCGCAGGCCACGGGCGGGGCCGGAACCGATACGCTCTCCGGCTTCGAGAACCTGACCGGCTCGGCCTATAATGATGTGCTCACTGGCAGTGGCGGCGATAACGTGATCGACGGCGGAGCCGGCAATGATCTCATCGACGGGGGCCTCGGGAACGACACGCTGATCGGCGGGGCCGGTGTGGACACGGTGACCTATGTTTCGGCGACCTCCGGGGTGACGGTGAGCCTGGCCCTCACCACGGCGCAGGCCACGGGAGGGGCGGGGACCGATACGCTCTCCGGCTTCGAGAACCTGACCGGCTCGGCCTACAGCGATGTCCTGACAGGGGATGGCGGCGACAACGTCATCGACGGTGGCGCCGGCAACGATACCCTCTATGGCGGGGCTGGCAACGATACGCTGATCGGTGGGGCCGGCAACGACAAACTCCAGGGCGGCGCCGGCGATGATACGCTGGATGGGGGCGCCGGGACCGATGCGGCAAGCTATACCCAGGCTTTGGCTGGCGTGACGGTGAGCCTCGCCGTGAGCGGGCCGCAGAACACGATCGGGGCGGGAACCGATACGCTGCTGAATATCGAGAACCTCACGGGCTCGATCTATGACGATGTGCTGACCGGGGATGCCGGCAACAATGTCATCGATGGTAACGCCGGCAACGATCTCATCGACGGGGGCCTCGGCAATGACACGCTGATCGGCGGGAGCGGGACCGACACGGTGAGCTATGCCTCGGCGACCTCCGGGGTCACGGTGAGCCTGGCCCTCACGACGGCGCAGAACACCGGTGGCGCGGGCACCGATACGCTGTCGGGCTTCGAGAACCTGACCGGCTCGGCCTACAACGATGTCCTGACAGGGGATAGCGGCAATAACGTCATCGACGGCGGCCTCG
This sequence comes from Beijerinckia indica subsp. indica ATCC 9039, assembly GCF_000019845.1. Lineage (NCBI taxonomy): Bacteria > Pseudomonadati > Pseudomonadota > Alphaproteobacteria > Hyphomicrobiales > Beijerinckiaceae > Beijerinckia > Beijerinckia indica. Next base: position 23,777 of record NC_010580.1, read on the forward strand.
GCAACGACACGCTGGATGGTGGGGCCGGTGTGGATACGGTGACCTATGTTTCAGCGACCTCCGGGGTCACGGTGAGCCTGGCCCTCACCACGGCACAGGCGACCGGAGGGGCGGGAACCGACACCCTGTCGGGCTTCGAGAACCTGACCGGCTCGGCCTACAGCGATGTCCTGACAGGGGATGGCGGCGACAACGTCATCGACGGTGGCGCCGGCAACGATACCCTCTATGGCGGGGCTGGCAACGATACGCTGATCGGTGGGGCCGGCAACGACAAACTCCAGGGCGGCGCCGGCGATGATACGCTGGATGGGGGCGCCGGGACCGATGCGGCAAGCTATACCCAGGCTTTGGCTGGCGTGACGGTGAGCCTCGCCGTGAGCGGGCCGCAGAACACGATCGGGGCGGGAACCGATACGCTGCTGAATATCGAGAACCTCACGGGCTCGATCTATGACGATGTGCTGACCGGGGATGCCGGCAACAATGTCATCGATGGTAACGCCGGCAACGATCTCATCGACGGGGGCCTCGGCAATGACACGCTGATCGGCGGGACCGGGATCGACACGGTGACCTATACCTCGGCGACCTCCGGGGTCACGGTGAGCCTGGCCCTCACGACGGCGCAGAACACGGGCGGGGCGGGGACCGATACGCTCTCCGGCTTCGAGAACCTGACCGGCTCGGCCTATAACGATGTCCTGACAGGCGATGCCGGCAATAACGTGATCAACGGCGGCGCGGGCAATGACATCCTTGTCGGCAGCGCGGGGAGCGATACCCTGGATGGCGGCGCCGGCAATGATGTCTATATCTACCATCAGGCCGATGGCAACATGCTGATCCATGATGCCGGAGACAGCAGCGGCCCGACGCCCTTCAATACCCTGTCCTTCGCCGATCTCACGCTGTCCAATCTGCTGTTTTCACAGAGTGGCACGGATCTGGTCATCGGCATTGCCGGCACCGGCCATTCGATCACGGTGCAGAATGAACTGGGCGCTTCAGGCCTCGACGGCATCCAGCAGATCAATTTCGCCGATGGCTCCAACATGACGCATGCGCAAATCCTTGCGCATGCCTGAGTTTTGCTTTTCCAGACGGCGGCACGGTTTGGCGGGCTGCCGTTTTCTTCCTTTTTTCTTCTTTCTTTTCTTCCTTCCTTCTTTCGGCTTTTTGCATGAACAGTTCTGCTGGTGATCCTGCCTCCGGCACACCACTCGATTCCGGCCTCTGTGCTCTTGTCGCCATCGCGGGCTTCTATCGGATCGCCGGCGATCCCTCACAATTGGCGCATACATTGGCCCTCGACACCCGTGCGGCCGACGAAGAGGATCTCGTGCGCGGCGCGCATTGCCTCGGCCTCAAGGCCCGCCTCCTTCGTCAGGCGACGCCGAAGCGTCTGGCGGTCTTGCCAAGGCCGGCCATCGCCCGCTTGCGCTCTGGTTCTTTTGCCATTCTCGGCCATGCGATGGCCGACGGCACGCACCGGCTCATCGATCCGCTGACGCGGATCGAGCGCATGATGCCCCTCGACGATCTGGTCGCGGCGATTGAACCCCTGGTGATCCTCGTCGCGCGTCGTTTCAATGGCGTCGGCACCGATCCAAAGACTTTCGGCTTCCGCTGGTTTTTGCCCTCGCTCTGGCGCTATCGCAAGCCTTTGGGCCATGTGCTGCTCGCCTCCTTGTTCGTCCAGCTCTTTGCCCTCGTCACGCCGCTGTTCTTCCAGGTGGTGATCGACAAGGTGCTACCGCACAAGGGCTATGCCACTTTGTTCGTGCTGATCGGCGGTCTCGTCCTCGTCGGCCTGTTCGATGCCGTGCTGAACTATCTGCGGACCTACGCCCTGTCCCATACGACGAACCGCATCGACGTCGAACTCGGCCAGCGCCTCTTTCAGCATCTCCTGCGCCTGCCGCTTGGCTATTTCGAGAGCCGTTCGGCGGGACAGACGGTGGCCCGCCTGCGCGAACTCGAGGTCATCAGAAGCTTTCTGACCGGCCAGGGCCTGTTTTCGGTGATCGATCTGCTCTTCACCTTCATCTTCATCGGCGTGCTTCTCGCCTATTCCTGGCCATTGACGCTGGTCGTCCTCGCTGCCATCCCCTTCTATGTTCTGATTGCCGCCCTGGTGCGGCCGCCCCTGCGCGACAAGATCAAGGAGCGGTTCGATCGCGGCGCCGAAAGCCAGCAGTTCCTGGTCGAGACGGTCGTCGGCATGCATACGGTCAAGGCGAGCGCGGTCGAACCGCTGATGCAAGCGCAATGGGAGGAAAAGCTGGCCGCCTCGGTCAAGACCGCCTTCAGCGCGACGCTGCTCGGCGCCGGCGGACAGAACGCCATCACCTATGTCAGCAAGCTGGCGCATGCGGCGCTGCTGCTGTTCGGCGCCAAGGCGGTCATTGACGGCGACCTGTCGGTCGGCGCCTTCATCGCCTTCACCATGATCGCCGGCCAGGTGACCCAACCGGTGCTGCGGCTATCGCAGCTCTGGCAGGATTTTCAGCAGGTGCAGATCTCGGTCGAGCGGATCGGCGATATTCTCAACGCGCCGCCGGAACGGTTCGCCGCGACCCTGGTGGCTCTGCCGCGCCCGACTGGCGCCATCGAATTGCGCAACGTCAGCTTCAGCTATCGCCCGGGCGCCCCCGCCATTGTGAAGAATCTGTCCCTCGCGATCCCATCCGGCGCGGTCGTCGGCATCGTCGGCCCCTCCGGTTCGGGCAAGTCGACCCTCACCAAACTGTTGCAGCGCATGTACATGCCGGATGAGGGTCAGATCCTGTTCGACGGTCTGGACATCGCCCAGTGCGATCCCGCCTGGCTGCGGCGGCACATCGGGGTCGTGCTGCAGGACAGCCTCCTCTTCAACCGCACGATCCATGACAACATCGCCTTTTCCAACCCCGCGATGACACGGGCCCAGGCCATCGCCATGGCGCGGCTCGCCGGCGCCGATGCCTTCATCGGCCGCTTGCCGCAAGGCTATGACACGCTGATCGAGGAGCGCGGCGCCAATCTGTCCGGCGGCCAGCGCCAGCGCATCGCCATCGCCCGGGCGCTCGCGTCCAATCCGCCGATCCTGATCTTCGACGAGGCGACCAGCGCCCTGGATTATGAGAGTGAACGGATCATCCAGGAGAATATGAAGAAGATCACCAAGAACCGCACGGTGATCATCGTCGCCCATCGCCTGGCCGCCGTCCGGCAATGCGATACGATCCTCGGCATGATCGAGGGCCGCATCGTCGAAGCCGGCACCCATGACGAACTCCTGGCGCGCAAAGATGGCCTCTATGCCCGCCTGTGGCGCCTGCAGAACGATCCGGTGGCGGCATGAAGCGGGTTCTTGCCTTGCTGGGACGCCGAGGGGAACCCCGCGCCTTCCGGCCCGATCAGGAGTTTCTGCCAGCGGCCCTGGCGATCCTGGAAACACCCCCCTCGCCGATCGGTATCGCCCTGTTGTGCACGATCTGCCTGCTCGCCGTCACAGCTCTTGCCTGGGCCTCGTTCAGCCGCATCGATGTCATCGCCGTGGCGCAGGGCAAGATTCAGCCCGCCGGCCGGGTCAAACCGATCCAGCCGGTCGAAACCGGGAAAGTGATCGCGATCCAGGCCGCGAACGGCCAGCACGTCAAGCAGGGGGAGATCCTGGTGGCCCTCGATCCCGAGGATGCTCAGGCGGAAACCGTGGCGCTCACCATGAGCCTTGCCTCCTTCAAGGCTGAAATCCTGCGCCGCAAGGCGGCCCTCGAGGCAACGAAAGAGCACCTGCTCAGACCGCTGCCGCTCGTCCGGTGGGAGGAGGAGATCCCGCGTCCCATCCAGGAACGCGAGGAGCGGGTGCTGCGGGGCGACCTCGCCCTGTTCGCCGCACAGATCGAGGGCCTCGTTGCCCAGCGCCGGCAAAAGGAGGCCGAACAGGAGCGGCTCACCAAGACCATCGCCGCCCAGGAGGCTCTCCTGGCGACGCTGGACCAGCGCGTTGCCATGCGGGAGGCCCTGGTCCAGCACAGCGCCGGCACGCGGGCGAACCTTCTCGATGCGATCGAATCCCGCCAGTACCAGGACGTCATCCTCAAGACGCAGCAAGGGCAGAAGGCCGAGAACGTGGCAAGCCTCGCGGTTCTGATCCAGGACATCGCCAAGAGTTACGAGACGTTCACCGCCGAAAACAGCCAGAAGCTCGCGGATGCGGAACGCCAGGCCGATGAGAACGCGCAAAGGCTCGTCAAGGCCCGTGTCAAGCTCGGCCATATGCTGCTCACGAGCCCGATCGACGGCACGGTGCAGGCGCTCAGCGTGACGACGCCAGGCCAGGTGATCGCCAGCGGCGAGGAGATCATGCGGATCGTGCCGGACGCCCCGGTCCTTGAAATCGAATGCTATCTTCAGAACAAGGACAGCGGCTTCGTCAGGCCGGGCCAGGAAGCCGTCGTGAAGGTGGAATCCTTCCCGTTCACGCGGTTTGGCACCCTGGGGGCGGATGTCGTGCGGGTCGCGCAGGATGCGATCCCCGAACCCGATGCGCAGCTGATTGAAGGCAACCCCGCCAAATCGAACCGATCGACCGTGTTCGCGGGGGCGCAGCGGGTCCAGAATCTGGTGTTTCCCGTGACGCTCAGACTGGCCGCTTCGACGATGATCATCGAGGGGACCCCGGTTCCCCTCTCCCCGGGCATGGCCGTCAGCGTCGAGATCAAGACCGGCAGCCGCCGCGTCATCGACTATCTGTTCTCCCCGCTCGTCGAAGTGGTTACAAGCGCTATGCGGGAACGATAACAGCGTTCATGGGGCTACACACAAAGGCGGTGCTGTTTCTCCGGTCTCCCGTGCTTTCCATTGGACAGCCGGTCTAATAGTCCGTCAGCCGACTGCCCGGTTCGAGCTGCCCTTTTATCGTGAGGACGTCTTTCAGGATCTTTCCCTGCTCGGGCGTCAAGCCGATAAAGAAGCGAAGATCATCTTCATTGGCTTCGTTATTCTTCAACTGTTCTTCCAAAGACGGTTCAAAGGGGCCTTCTTGCTCACGGACGAAGGTTGGATCGTCTTTCAGATCGTAGCGGCCAGACTTGCGGATCGAGGGCAGGACCGTGCTCGTGACCCAATCCTGAAAATCTTGGCGCCCTCCGTTCGCGCCGTCATGATAAGTTTGTAAAGGCCGGATTCCGAGATCACGAGCCCGGCTTGGGGACCGCCAGGGGTGTGGTATGTAGCGACATCCTTTTCTATTTCATAAAGCTTTTCAGTTGCTTCCGTAGGTTTTGTATGGCTTAGGGCGGCGCAGGCATCGCTCGCAATAAACCAAGGCTCGCTATTTTTGAGAAATGTCCGGATCAGAGCGTCCTTGAAATAGAAGTCTTGCGTTTCGATCGGCTGCTCTTCGAGTTTCGGTTTTTGCGGCGCTTCATTCATATTCATAACATCCTGATTTATGACCGGTAATTTCTGCACGGCATGGCGTTGAGCCTCCCAAGGCTCCGCCAGTCAGGCGCAGATCAGGACATCATCCATCCATGAATAGAAGAAACGGCGCGGTTTCGCGGCCTCTCTACTGCTCGCCCTATACATGTGTATTTTCACTATGCGCCTTATGCGCGCTCGATCGGCGTGAGCGCCCAGCCTGCCCGGAGGGCAGGCCCCGCACCAGAGGTGCATTGGTGTGTACCTAATTCTTCTCGTTTTTTATGGCAGTAAAATAGCAGTGAGACGGCAGTCAAACAGCCGCGTAGCGGAAGTGAGATGGTCGTGAGACGGCAGTGAAAAACGGCCGATAAAAAAGTTTTCGTTTTTATCGTGAGCCGGTTCGACGTTTTGCACATGAGCAAAGCAAACACGGCCCAATTTTTTGAAAGCGTCAAAGCGCATGGATTTGTCCGCCGGTCAGCGGTCTATCGCTGGATGTGGACGAATTACGATGACTTGAGCGAGCTTCTTAAAGAGGCTCGGCCGAGTTGGATTGTGATCGCACGTGAGTTGAATGGAATTGGGCTGAGAGATGCTCGAGGCCGGGATTTGGCGTCGGATAATATTCGACGTGTTTGGCTGAGGGTCAGCCGTGATCTTGAAAAGGAACGGCAAGCGGCGCGCGCGCAACAGCGCCCCGCCGAGCCGGCCACGTCAGCGCGGGAAGAACCCAAGCGCTTCAATCCGTCCAGGCTGCCAGCCAATTACCGGCCTGATGTCGAAATCAAGCCTCAGCCATCCGTGCCAGCAACGTCAGGTCCTTATCAGGTTCCTGCCTCGATCGATGTTTCCGAGGTTCCGGAATTTTACACCCGAAAGGACGGCACGGTAGTCCATCGTACTCAGGAACAGAGGGAGAGAATAGCGCAACAACGAGCAGGGTTTGAAAAGGAAACACGCCATATTGATCGTTATATACTAACACAAAAAGCAAAGTAATGGAGAATAAATAATGTCATTGTCTCTTGAACACATCAATGATCGGAACCCGGTCTTGTTTATTGCCATTGGGCGACAGCAAGCTGGGAAAACGACCTTTCTGAATACGACCGCGCAATACTTGAAAGAAAGGGGTGGGACGTTTCAGATCTGGAACGCGGATCTTCTGAACAAAACGCATGGTCTCAAGCTCTTTCATGATGAGACGATTGAGGCCCCCTCATTGACGAGGGACGATGTCAAAGCCTGGCTTCAAGGAAAGATCAAGGAACAGGCCAGGGAACGGTTCGATGCGGTCCTCGACTTTGGTTGCGGCGATAAACCTTTAGAGTCCCTGATCGAGGCTGTGCCGGAGATAGCGACTCTTCAGCAACAAGGTATTCGCGTGGTTGTGGCTCATCTCATTGGGCCACGTTTGCATGATGCCAAATATCTCGACGGCTTTAGCCAGCCCAGCACGTTGACGCCTGATGGCACGCTGATCGTCTGCAATGGGGGCGTGGTCCCAGAAAATCGCGACGAAAAATTGGCGTTTCAAGAAATCATGCGCCACGGCGCGATCGAGGCGGCCTTATCGAAGGGTGCCCTCGTGCAACTCTTTCCGCGATTTTCGCTCATGCTGGACGTCACTGAACGGGAACTGACGTTCAACGAGGCCATGAATGGTGTCGAGGGGCAGGATGGCCGTGCCTTTGGTCTCGTTGATCGAGCGCGTGTCGAGAAATGGTGGATCCACCTTGTTCCAGATTTTTTCCAAGAGGTTCCCACTGAATGGCTACCTTCCGTTCAGCGGAACTGAATGCGGTCGTCATCCACAACCCTGCAGGTTTGTTCCGGACAACACGTCGAACCGGACAGAAGAATTCATGGAGCAGATTTATGGTGCAGTCTTACGAACAGAATGGTGAGCGCAAGCCGGTTTTGCTGATTGCCCTTGGACGGCAGAGGGTCGGCAAAACGGTCTTTTTGAATACACTAGCCCAATATCTCAAGCAGAAAGGTGCACGGTTTGAGATATTGAATGCTGATCTTTTGAATAAAACTCACACGCTTACACTCTTCCACAAAGATACGGTCGAGGCGCCTTCCACACATCGTGAAGACATGCAGGCGTGGCTGGTCGCCCAATTCAGGAGGCAGATGGATGAGCGTTTTGATGCGATCCTTGATGTTGGCGGTGGAGACACGCCATTGGAACGGTTGATCGAAGAATACCCGATCGTCTCCGTGCTTCAGGATCATGGCATTCGCCTGGTGATCGCTCAGGTTATTGGGCCGGACATGGCTGATGTCGATTATCTCGAACGGTTCACGGAGCGCAGTACCTTGATGCCAGACGGGATGTTGATCGTGTTCAATGGGGGTTTGGTCTTGACAGGCCGTTCGGCCAATGTTGCGTTCTCTGAAGTTGCAAAACATCAGGCAATCGATACGGCGGTGGATCAAGGTGCAATTATAAAAGTCTTTCCTCGGCTGCCATGCATGCAGGAAGTCACTGATCGGCATTTGACGTTCCTCGAAGTGATGAATGGGGAGAAAGGGAGGGGGAGCCAGGCTTTCTGTCCTTTTGACCAGGCGCGGGTCAATCGCTGGTGGACGGTTGAAGTGCCGGAATTTTTTGGAGGCGTTCCCTCCGAATGGCTTCCCGCCATTCCGGAGAATGGGGCGGCTCCGATGCCTGCGGTCGTGGGGAACGAACCGAAGGCCTCCAAGAAAGAGCGAAAGGACGCACAGAAGCTTGCCGAAGTCGATTCCTCGGAGTCGCTTAATGGCTAAGACAGAAGAGCAAGCCTCGCTTGTTCATCAGCGCGTTCTTCGATTGTCAGAAGAGTTGGATCAAGACCTGGCCGCTATTCAAGCGGCCGGGCGTGAATGGGGCTTGCGCCATGATCATCCCGAAGGGGCGTTTGTGACGGCCATGATGCATGCAATCAAGCGGACGGGCGAGCTGACTGTCGCGGCGGCGAACGATCTGAATACCGTGGCGGAGACCTCTCGCAAGACGGCGCAAGTCGAATTGCAGCGTCTCGGGCTCGCCAATGATCAAGCGCTTCTTCTCGTCGAGCATGCACGGATCGAGCGCGTGAATTTCTCGCAGGATCGGGACGCGCAAGTCGCCAAGATGGTGGCGAAGCTGGGCGAAGACCTGGTGACGGGTGTCCGCGACTGGACCGTCATGCGTGAAAGGGAATTGAATCGCAAATGGGCCTTTAATCGTGCGGTCATTGCGTCGCTGATCGCCGTTTCGATTTTTGTCGGCGGCTATGGAGCGCGGATCTATCAGGAGAAAGGAGTTGGAATGAATGGGGAGCCGTGCAAGGCGTCCTCATTGTACCGGGCGGCGAACGGAGAGATTTGGTGCAAGGTTTCCGGCACGGCGCAATAGGTGCTGTCTGCATTGATCGAGATTGGGCAAAAAAGAGCGTCATTGGATAAGAGGTTCGTTTTTTTCATGAGCAGCAAAGAGCATCGGGCTGTCCTTTCACGACGGAGGTCCGATGTTTTGCGATTTCGAAGATCCAGGGAGCCTGGAAAGATCAAAGGTCCGGAGGACATTGATTTTTATCATTGAGGTTTCGCTGATGGCGCTGGCGATCGGCAGTGTTGTCGGCTTGACCAAAAGTTACGCGGATCCGGCTCTTGCGACCCAGAATGGGTTGCCGCAAGTGCCCCGGGAATATGTGCCGGAAATAGGCGCTCCCGCGATGGTCTATCCGACATCGCCAACGTCCTCGGATGCCAGCTCGACTGGTAATTCCAGTAGCGCTGGCAATTCTAATGGTACGGGAGGAAGCAGCGGAACAAATTGGAATTATCCCGGAACTGGTTCGGGCGTATCAGGTGCGACCGTTGCTCAAAACTATTCGAGCTATAACGGTCAGAGTGTTGGCAGTGGTGAATGTGTGGCACTCGTGCAGGCAACGTCAAACGTTGGCTTGACATCAACGTGGTCGCCAGGCGTTCAGGTTCAGGGCAATACCGATATTGCGGCAGGAACAGTGATCGCGACTTTTGGTAGTAACGGAACTTATACTAATACCTATGGTCAGTCACATGCAGCCATCTATCTCGGACAGAATTCAAGTGGAATTCAAGTCATGGATCAATGGCTTGGACAGGCTGCCCAAACCCGTACAATCCCTTGGACCACACAAAACTCATATGAATCCGGGAGTCAGTTCTATGTTGTTTCGCATTAAAGCTTTGCTGTTGTTGCAAGCGCTATTCTTTTCGCAAACTGCTCTTGCTGGAAGTCTGTGTCAGACTGGGTTGAAAGGTATTACGCTGACTGCTGGAACATACGATCCCCCAGGCATTCTTGCACCGGACAGTCAATTATTAAAGCCTATTGGTCAATGGCCTGAAAATCTCATTGAGCAAGGCTGGCATAATCTGAGGAAAGCGCCTCGTCCATTAGTTTTTACTTGCCGGTATAAGGATGGAAGGGAGGAGACAATCCTGCTTTCTGAAAAAGTGGATGCCTGTTTCTTAAGGGCAGGCTTGAGTTTCAACTGCGAATAGCGCGAGGATCGAAGAGATCACGCAATAGAGGTTTTGTTCTTATCATGAGAGGCAAGGAGCATCGGATCGTCCTTTGACGAAGGAGGTCCGATGTTTTGCTTTATCGAAGATGTAGAGAGTCCGGACAGATCAAGTGGCCGTAGGCCATTGATTTTTCACTTAGAGGTGTCGCTGATGGCGGTGGGGATGGCCGTGGTTGGAATGCCCAAAAGTCATGCGGCGCCAGGGCTAGCGACGCAGAATGGCCTGCCGGAAGTGCCACACGAATATGTGCCGGAAATAGGTGCTCCCGCCTTTGTTTATGACACTGGTCCGGCCAATGGAAACCCCAGCACGCCTGTCAATTCTAGCACTGACAATTCTTCCTACTCCTCTTTGACGGGAAGCACGAACGGCGGTTCCGACAATGGCGGGGCCTCTCTTGATACAATGCTTTCGAAGAGCTGGGGGACTGCCGCGCAAGCCGTGGCACAGGCAATGGGTATCAATCCCTCGGCCCTGGCGGCGACTTGCATGATGGAAAGCGGTTGCTCGAATGCAGGAGCGGCAAGCGGAAGTTCCGCGTCAGGCGCTTTCCAGATGATCAATTCGACTTATACAGCGGATATCAATCAGGCTGTGGCGTCCGGTTTGGTGTCGAATTACAACGTCGATACAAGCCTTGCAGGAAAGATGGATCCTGCGAACGAAGCGATCGCCGCGTCGCAAGATCTGAAAAATGCGGCTACAAGATTGCAAAGTATGGGTATTTCCAACCCAACTGTCCTTGATACCAGAGCAGTTTATCAATTTGGCGCGGGCATTGGACCGTCTGTCGCCAAGGCAGATGCTTCTGCGAATTTAAACGACATTGTTGGGTTAACGGCTCAACAACTTCAAAATAATGGTTTGACCGCTACAACCACAGTAGGGCAGTGGCGAGCAACTGTCGCACAGAAGCTTGGAAACACGGCAAATCAGGTCGTTCTAGCGAGTCAATAATGGAGTGTATACAAATGTATAAGGCAACCTTTTGCTTTATTTCAATAGCCTTCATTTCAACGATAGTTAGCAATGCGATTGCTCTTACAGCAGTCAAGCCAGTGACTGAGCTTAAATGCATGCTGCTAAACTTGCCAGATGAAGTTATCAGGGCTTATGAGGGGCTACCGTCAGAATATGCTGAAGCTAAAGAGAATTCAAAGGAAATAGGGAAAGCGGAGAAATTTGTATTTGTGTATAGAACACAAACGGAAACGAATGGGTTTCTCAAAGTTGTACGTTCAGATTGGACTCAAGGGTGGATTAAGGTTGATCTCTTAAAAGAATATCAAGCTCCGTCACCTCGATCGAAACACTGTATCCCATCTAAAATGTCTGATGGATCTCTTGGATTCCGGCTTGATCCGTGATCTATTCCAATGATGTATGCGTTTCATTATCATTGACAATAAATTCCATACTCTGGCGGTGTACATACAGACATTGCCAGCAGTTTACAGATTTGCTTGCATACAAGCGGAATAGGATATACTAATAGGGATATTCGGATATTTAAAAAGAATATCCTATGCCGTTATTCATCAAGGACGCCTCCGTTGACGAACTAGCAGCGGAACTTGCCCATTTGCTGAGTGTGAATAAAACCGAAGCGGTACGCCTCGCCTTGCGCCAGGCGCTGGACAGAGAGAAGGCCACGGAATCTTTGGCGGAACAGGCCGTTCGCTTTTGCCGCGATCTGCGGGCACGAAGCCATCCGGAAAGAGGCCAGCCTGCTGATAAGGCCTTCTTTGATGAGCTGAATGGTGGGCTTTGATGTTCGTGGATGCTTCTGCTCTTGTGGCCATGCTGACCAACGAAGATGATGCGGCTGATCTTGCCCAACGCCTGTCTCAAACGTCCAAACGCTTGACGACACCAATCGCGATCTTCGAGACCGCTGCGGCAGTCGCTCGGGTCCTGGACCTGCCGTTTGATGAGGCGCGGGAGGCTGTTGAAACTTTCCTCCAGCTTCTCAATGTCCAAGTGCTGGCCTTGCCGCCGAGGGCCAGTACGCTGGCTCTCGAGGCCTTTGAGCGCTACGGCAAAGGGCGTGGCCATCCTGCACAATTGAATATGGGTGCATGTTTCTCTTACGCCTGCGCACGCTATTATCGCATGCCGCTTTTGTATAAATGCGATGATCTCCGGCAGACGGATATAGAACGAGGTTGAGCTAGCCAAGGCTTTGCCGATAGTCTAGATGATCGCCATTCTGGCGCCTGGTTTTTCCTCGACAGTGGCCGAAGCCGAGCCGCAGCGCATTGGTCCTGCGCACAAGAGGAGAAGCCCGTCATGTCGAGACTAGCAATCGCGTTTGTGTTGGCACTAACCGCGACAGCGGCCAACTCGCAAGATACTAAGTCTGGACAATCGTTCACGCCGTCCGTTCCCAGAGAGAATGGAGCACGGCCATTTCTATTTGATGGACGAATGCGTGGTGATGGCGTCCGGCAGGGAGCACTCGCCGACGATCATCATCGCAACGCAGGCGCTATCGTCGTGCAGCCGACAGTAAGCCAGCCCGGGCGTGAATGATGAGTACGCGCCTCCGTTTTATAAGACTGGGAAAATGCCCATCCTTAGTCCTGTTTATCAGTACCGATCATAGTCATGCCGCCCATCATTCGATAATACCTTGAATATTAGAATGATGATCTTGAAGACGCCTTTTATGACAAAGAAATAGAAAAGAAATGCTATGACAAATAGAACAATGAGAGCGATGAATGGCATGTCAGACATGATGAGCATATTGGTTTCCATGACGTAATTCCTAGAATGATCTATTTTATTGATCTGGTTTGTTATGAAAAGCGCCCCATGCGATGACAGGGCGCTAATGTGTTTCAGTAGTTATTGGGGCGGCTCCAGATGAGTTGGAAGTCGGGTTCTCCCTCGACCTCGACGAGATTGCCAAAGATGGGGGCGGGAAAGCTCGGATCATCGAGCTTCAAGGCGAGATAGGCTTCGCCGTTATCCTTGGTGAACTTTTCCCAGGCCGCGCCGATCTCGGCACCGTTGCGAGAGGAACGCACCCGATAGAGCGGGGCCTCCTCGGAAAGTCGCTTATCATTGAGAACGAGTTGGGCCTGGACATTGACCGTCAGGGTCCGAATGCGGCCTTTATAGATCTTGGTGGAAGCGTCGTAAGAGAAAGAACCGATGACTGACATGGGGAAGCTCCTGCGAGTTTGAGATTTGCCCTTTAATATTCGGGGGCCGGCCGTGCCGTGCCCCCTTGCCAGGTGGCGAACCGGGGGGAGGGGAAGGGGCAAGCCTTTTCTGGGGAGGGGTATCACCCACCCTTGGGCGGCGCCCGCGGCGCCGGTTTTTTCGAGCGGAGGAATGAAGGAGCGCGCGCAGCGCCTTCCTTGCGCTCGGGAAAATTGGGGAGACCCCAGAAGGGGCTTGCGGGAAGGGGAGGAAGGAACGTCTTCCCCTTCCCAAACCGGCCATCGCTTGCGATGGCGCGAGGAGGAGAGGACGATCACAAAGGTGATTGTGCCGAAGGAATGTCAGCGCGTAGGCGCTGCCCGACAAGAAGAGGGCTGGATCAGCCACAGGGGATAGGGAGGCTGGCGCGTGAGGCCGGGGCTTTCGTGCGGCGAGGCGCTTTTGCGGGGAGGAACCCGGCCTGTCTCGGCCGGCCGCGACAGGGATCGTTACCTGAAAGGCGAAGACGGTGCGGAGCGCTGGCTTCGGGCGAAGCCTAGAGCCCGGTCTTGCAAAGCAAGAGTCGCCCGAGCGCATTCATTCAGGAAGGACTGGGTGCAGCAGAAATTTGTTTCAGCGAATTGTGAGCCCGAAACGATCGCAGGCGACTGATGAGGGATAGAGATCGATTAAGAAAAGGCTGTTATTTTATTGGATGGATGAAGGTCAATATCTGCAATCTTTTGCGAAGACGCATTGGAATATTTGTGACTTCGGAGCAATATCTTGAATAGACGATATAATTGATTGCAATGAAAGGGATTAATGCGATCAAGAAACCAAATGCGATGATTATGAGCCCGATGATTACGAACGAAATGAAAAAGAATTGGCTGAGTTTAAAAATCCTTTCGAGATGAAGAGGATGGTTCTGATCATAGATGACTTCATTATGAAGTTTTTTGATGAGGCGCGTTTCCAGAGGATCTATATCGTCGCTTCCATAGACGAGACTATCAACGATGGTTTTGCGGTGATGGAGGTAGCGCCGATAAAGGAATTCATCAAAGGAGAGTGTAAAAACGCTCAGTGCGATGAGATAGATCGTTTGAAGCGTATTCATTGACGGACTGCCTTGTTGAAGGTGTTGATCAGGATGCAGCCCGAGTGTGTTGATGATTCATGAGAATAGGAAATCGCGTTTGGCGCGGATTAGGCGATCATGGCGGAAAGGTCGTCCTGCCGGGGTTTATTCCGGCAGAAGGAGCCCTTGCCCTTTCTGGGGGTGATGACTTTCGGGCGTGTGTCGCTGGTGACAGCGACATGGGCGCTGGCGGCGCGCAAGCGCATGGCCTGCGTGGCACGATTGCGTGGGGCACGGATCGTTTTTTTCTTCATGGCTTGATCTCCATAGCTGTATAGCTGGCCTTGCCTCCCGGGCATGAACGTAAGAAAGCGCCTCGCATGACTGCGAGGCGCTTTGGATTGGGTCAGTCCCTTCTGGGGCGGCTCCAGAGGAGTTGCAGCTCGCGCTCGCCTTCGACCTCCACCAGGGAGGCGTAGATCGTGCTCGTGAAGCTTGGATCATCCAGCTGGACCGACAGGTATTCGTTGCCCATGTCCGACGTCTTCATCCAGGCGGCACCGAGTTCGACGCCTTTCGGTGTCACGATGCGGTAGTGAGGGGCATTGTCGTTGGTCCGCATCGGGATGGGAACCAAGGTTGCACGCGTTTGGATGGTAAGCGTGTTGATCCGACCGACAAGGGTGTTGTCCTGGGTGCGGGTGAAAGAGCCAATCGTCGCCATATCCGTTTTTCCTCTATTCTGAGGCCTTGCGTCCATCGCCGCCTCGATGGCGATCAACAAGACCGGGCCGAGATCGTCTTGAACCTGACCGGGCACCAGGCCTTGGCCTGGTCGAGTCAGGCCGGAGCACAGCGGAGGATTGCAGAGCGGCAATCCAACCGGGCGCCAGACGCTTGCGGCTGGCCGAGTTGGGCTTGCTTTCTTGTTCCGCGAGGAGGCCGCAGGCCGGGGAAGAAAGTTGCGCGGCGCTATTGTTGACGAGATTGGTTTGGTCTGATCTGGCCATCTTAAGAGGCGCGGGGACTGCTTGGCCTTTCAGGACAGGGAAAGAGCGGATGGCTGACCGATGGCTTGACCGGCTCCCGAAAACCCTGGGGATCGACGCACCATGGCAAAGAACGCCCAAGCCTTGATGCCCTGAGCGGACAACGTCCGGCTTCCTTCCATGCGTCGATGACCCAAGCAGAGAATAGGGCCTTTGCCTTGTCTCAAGAACGAGGCAGGCAAGCTCAATCCATCAGGCTCTGTGGCCTTGATCCAGCAACGAGACGGATCAGCCAGCCGGTGGCCGGGGTCGGGCGCGCGGCGTTGCTTCTCCCTGCCGCCGAGGGATCGCACCGAGCAAGCGCGTATCCATGCGGGGTGCTTTAGCTGGTGTTCACAGCTGACCGCGACAGGGATCGTTACCGAAGGCGAAGACGGCGTGGAGCTTGCGGAGCGCTGGCTTCGGGCGCAGCCTAGAGCCCGGTCTTGCAAAGCAAGAGTCGCCATGGATTGATAATCAATGCAAGAGCGAGCTGGTTACGTGAAACATTTCGGCTTGAGTTCGCTTCTGGCAATTATTTTATTGTTATTACGATGCTGTATAAGCTTGTATGAAGAGATACTGATCATTGGAATGAGGGATAATAGTACCGGGAACGGGTTGTCAGGGGATGAATTAAAAACTGCGATAAAAGGAAGAATTTCTACTAAGATTGCGATGCATGTGACCGCAACGAAGATTAGTGGCTCACTCAAAATAGATATTTTCATCTTATGTAAACCTCCTGCGAAGTTTTCATTGAAATCATTTGTCTTATCAAGACGATTGAGAAATTTCCTTACTGGTTTCGTCTTCGATGTCGAAATTCAATCCTTCGTAGAGTTCAGCAAGAGGCAACTCGATGCCGATTTCTGGCATCTGGAGGATGGCATCGTCCGAGAGAATTTCGAATGTCCAGGTATCGCCGGCACGGGCATAAATGGTAGCGCCGATGCGGTCCTGTTCAAGCATGATGTAGCGCTGGATGGAGGGTGTGGCCTGATATTCACGGGCCTTGACGATACGATCGGTGCTTGCGGTTGAGGAACTAAGGACTTCGAAGACGATGACGGGATCAGCGATAGTGGTGCGTCTATTCTGGACGGGAGAACAGACGATCATTCCGTCGGGATAGCGGGAGGAATTGTCGGCGACGAGGGCCTTGAGATCGCTGCCGATGAAACGGCAGGGTTTGCCACGAAGACGACCCCCGACAGCTATAGCAAGGTTGGTCTGAATGATGGCATGAGCTTCTGTGCCCCCAGCCATGGCAAAGGGGGCAGAGCCATCGAATTCGTATCGGATGGGCTGCTGTTCTTCCCAAGCGAGGAATTCGGGCAGGGTCATGGGCTTGCGGAGAGGCAGGTTCATGATGGTTATCCTATCACAACGGCAGGCAAAAGGCTTGAACAAAGAGGCTGGGGTCATCCCCAGCCGATATGGGTGGCGCCGGCTTCACGGCTTTCGTTGAGGAAATCGGAGAGATCTTCGAGGCGGCGCTCGATGTAGCCTTCGGATCGTCCGCAATCGATGACCATGGCGTGGCCAGGCTCCTGGTGTGCCGTCGTTGGGATTTCTGGCGAGCGATAGTCGAGGCGTTTACGCCTTGCGACGGTGACGAGAGCGCGGAAGGCTTCGATCGGCCAAGGTGCGGAGGAACAGGAATCCTCGATACCGAGGGTATTGAGGAGATCGGTGCCGTTGGCGCTAGATAGACAGAGTTCGATATCGTCGGGCAAATCGACGAAGTGAAATGCATTGTCTTTTTGATGAAAGGCATTGAATGAAATGGACATAAGATTGGTCTCCGTGGAATGATTGTTCGAATACGAGGCTGGGAAGATACCCAGCCTCGGGGATGTGTGTCAGTACCGGCCATAGTCACGGCGCCTATCATTCGATAATGCCTTGACTATAGAACCGATGATTTTGAAGATGCCTATTAAGACCATGAAATAGAAAAGGAAAAAGAGGACAAAGATAACAATGAGAGCGATGAATGGCGAATCGAGCATGATGAGGATGTTGGCGTCCATTGTGTAAATCCTGTGATGTTTGGCAGGGTTTGAACTCAATTGTCAGGAGAGGCGGGAGCTTTCGCTCCCGCCTTTGGATGTCAGCGGCGCTGGAAGGCATCCATTTGCGCCTGGGTCGAGCGGTGTTCGACGCGTTGTGTGGCCTCGGCGCGGGGAGCGTAGGGCTTCCAGTCCTGGCCGGTGATGTGGCGGTAGGCATCGACGGCGCCATGAGCGGCCGCCATCAGGGCGTAGGCCTGGGAGGCCATTTCAGCGGCGAATTGCCGGGCACGTTCCTGCTTGTTCTCGAAACCTGCCACGCCGTCGCGATCTTCGTCTCGGTCATCGTTCCCAAAGCCGCTGCTGAGCCGGGCGGCCTCGGTAGCCTTGTTGCTGTAGAAATTGGCGGCACCCCAGGCGGATGCGACATAGGCGCCGGTGATGCGCTCGAGGTGCATTTGCAAAGCCTTTTCGCTGAGAACCTTGCAGAGGGCGTCGTTCTCACCCATCAGATTGAGCTGCACCGTGTCGCGGATCTTCTCATAATCGACGTCTTCAAGAGCGAAAGCGGCTGCGATCTTCACCATCATCGAATGCGTGGGGGCGACCTGCTGCACCATCTCGAAAGTGGTGGGCTTGCGCTTCTTTTCGGGCTTTTGTCCGAGAGTGGCGTTTGCGTCGTCGATGCTCTTGAAGGCCATGATCTTGTCTCCTGTCACTGCTGTTTCGAGGCCGCGTTCCTCAGCGCCTCGATGGCGATCGAAGAGACAGGGGCGGGTTCGCCTTGCACCCGACCGGGGACCGGCCGCAGGCGGGTCGAGTCGGGCCGGAGCGTAGCGGAGGATGGCAGAGCGCAACTCAACCGGGTGCCAGCCGTTTACGGCTGGCCGAGTTGGGCTGGCTTTCTTGTTCCGCGAGGAGGCCGTTTACGGCCGGGGAAGAAAGTTGCGCGCCGCCATTGCCAGGCGGTTCCGCTTCTGTCTGATCTGCCATCTTTGAGAGGCGCGAGAACGGCGGCCGGGAACGCCAGAGATGACAGGTTGATCGTGGAGCGCGCTTTGAGAGCGCCGGCAACCGCCTTCGGATCGAGCCCTGAAAGCGCGAGCTCTTTCAGATCCGTGCGTGAGCTACCTTCATCCAAGCCGGGAAAAAGCGTGCAACAGCCTTTTGAAGACGAAGGGAAGCCCCCGTCACGAGCTCAGCTCCGAGAGAGAAGGGGAACCGCCTGGCTTCTCGGAAAGGCTGATACTTCTCGGCGGGCGCCCAGCCGCTTCCGTCCCGCCTGCCCTTACAGCAGAGAAACAGGGCCTGCCGTCCGCTCCAAGAGACTTTGCCGATGAGTGATGGATCCATCGGGGTGGGGCATCGAGAACAAGCGAGCACTGCAAAGCGCTGAAAGGCCGTCGCAGCCCGGCCTTTGACGCTCATGCGCAAGAGATACAGTGTCCGGGCTCGAGACTGGATGCTCTTCCGACAAAACGAGAGACAGCACGCGCATGCCTGCACATGCCCGCGCATGCATGCCATTCTCAACGCTCATGCTGAAAGGCGGGAAGAAAGCCCGTCCTGTGATGATGGGAAGCTGTGCCACAATTCACGCGGCGCATGAAATACTATAATAATCAACATGTTATGCTTGCATATCTGAGGCGCTTCGGTTATGGTAAGGCTATCGCTGAAGGATGGAGGCTGCGATGCGCGTCGAATATTTGCCCGGCACTGACAATGTCATCCGGTTTCCAGTCGAAAGGGATGAACGGCCAGGCCTGGCGCTGTTACGCGAAATCGCACCGGATCCGCGCGAGGTTTTCTATGCAGCCGAAGCCTTCAAGATCGCGCCGCCTCTTCATGGCCTTCGCGGTGAAATGGATCGGGAGACGGCCGACTACATTCTGAATCAAGTGGATGATCAGCCTGGACCACGCCGACAGCGAGAGCTCGATGGTCTCCTGGCGCCTCTGGTCGCCAAAGCCGTCAAACTGTGCCAGGCCCATGATAGGACGAGCGAGGAAATCGATCAGGCCTATGACCATTACGACAAAGCGCGGGGCAAGAACGATCAGGCCAGTCAGCTTTGGATGAATGTCTTTGAAGCCAAGATCGTGGCCGCGACGCATTTGCTGATCGAAGCCTATGAAGCTTCCGAACGTGCGGAGGGCGCGGCGCGGGCGGTGGCCTATGCCATGCGTGGTGAGCCTTGGGAGCCTTTCGATGTTCACAAGGCCATGGAAAAATTGTGCTCTCTTCACATTGAGTCCAAACTCGGCCAGTAAGGCTGGCAAGTGGACCCTGGCTTTATGAGAAAGCCGCGGCGCTGATGTTTCAGCCCGTGGCTTTCGTTTCGGGCGGCATCTTCCCCTCGGCGGTGCATTGCTTCTTTTCGGGAGAAGCATCTTTTTCGAATTCAGCCATGCAATCTTCGAGAAATTGCGTGGTCGAATGGCATTTGATTTCATCAGCGGTGATGAAGCTCGCCATGCCGCCAAATCCATCGGAGCGCATTTTGGAACAGGTCCAGCCGGTCACGACGGTAATGTAATCGAGAGATTTTGATCGTTTGACGATATCCTGCAGAATGTATTCATAGGAATAGTCGCTCATGTCGAGCTCGGTGGGATCGGTTTCTCCGACTGGACGGTTTTCGAGGAGCCATGTGCGCAGGCTGCTAAAGCCATCGTCTTTGATCGCCAGAAGACGTTCATAGTCTTCAGGTTCGATGGTAATAAGATCTTGTGGGCTTTCTTCGTGAAAAAGATAGAAGCCATTGCCGTCTTCTTCATACTGGAAGATTTCGAGAAGGACGGTTTTTTCGAGCTCCGTCATATCGGCTTCGGGGATGGTCTGCTGGATGACGGTAGGCGAGGAATAGTCAGCCATGAGGGCCTCCAGAAATGCAAAAACCCGGCTTTGGCCGGGCTTTGAATGAATTGCGGGCGGTCAGAAACATTCTGGTGAGCGGCGCTGTGGTCGCAATAGGCGTAGATGGTTTACCTTTCTAGCGATCAGGCAACCCGTGCCCAAGCGACGGGATAGGCAACGCCGTCTTCGCCGCTATCGGGCTTCAAGGGGTAATATTGCGCCCATGGCACGGTGTTGTGCCGGGCTTCCGTGAAGTTGATGTCTCCATCGTCGAGCTTGAGGAGAATGGTGACATTGTTCGGGCAGTTTTCCATATCATCGTGCCAAGTGATGTCGCTCATGGGCTTTATCCTTATGATTGGTTGATGACTTCGGTCGAAAGGCATGATCGTGATCAATCACGTTGATCATCCTCTTCTTCGTCATCATCTTGATCCGCCAGCCTTGCATGGCAGGCAGGTTCGTATTCGAGCGTGCAGACAATCTTGTTTTCACAGTGAGGGCAGGTGATGGTGCCCTCACCGACATCGCCGAGATCGGTGTAGCATGCGGGGCAGGTCCAACGGCTATCATGGTTGGGATTGCTGCAATGATCAGACAGAGGCTCTTTTGGCATAACGGTCTCCTTTCAAGTTCAATCAGATGAGTCCAAGAGCTAGGAGCCAAGAAGGTGAGCCATCAGGACCATGGCCATCTGGTTCGACCTCGTGGCCGGTCGGGGTTTCACACTGGCCGTCGGACAGCCATTCCTCGAGTTGTTCCATGGAGGGTAATTCTTGGACGTCCAAGGCCCAGGCGGGCCTGTTCGCCATCTCTTGTTTTCTATTATTGAGCCATTCCTCGATAAGTACGTTTTCTTTTTTGCGGCGAAGGACTTTCCAATCGTCGTCTTCGAGCCTGTGCAGGAGTTGAACTCCTTCCTGCGCGATGACGATCATTCCGCGATATTTTGGACTGAAATACCGTTTTACCTCCGTGTATTGATCGAGTGTGGACATGTGTATGTCTCCAAAAATGCAAAAACCCGGCTTGCGCCAGGTCGTGAAGGGAAGGACAGAGCTGAGAAGTGGGAAGTTTCAGAGCCGGTAGGCCGCGACCATTTCCTGCGCGCGCTCATGGTGCTCGAGCATGATCCTGTAGAAGGTTCTCCGATCAGGCCGGAGCTGAGGATCCTTCAGCGATTTGGGATCAAGCTTCTTGATGGCAGCGCGCACGACCGTCTGCCAACTGGCATCGACGGGGAGGTTCAAGCGGTTGTAAGTTCCAAACATGGCGAAGTTTCCTTTTTTGAGGAGAGGGATTTGGGCTTGCGGAAGGGAAGACGGGGCAGATCGGGATAGTGGGTTGGTCCCTTGGTCAGGCCTTCGTCATCGTGCAGGATCAAGGTGTGGACGAGGGTCGTGCGTCGGCGTCCCGTCCGTAGGGAACGGATCAGCGCGGTGTCGGATCGTCGGGAGACGTAGCGGTTTTCCCAATAGCCGGTCAGCGGATCCTTGATGGCGGCGCCCATCAAACCGTTGAAGAAGCCTTCGACAATCCAGGGTTCTCTGCATTCGGCTTTGCCGCGAAAGCGATCACGCCACCAGCATGTGGGTTGGATATAATAGATCGAGCCAATGGCGATGGTGCCAACACGCAGGGGATTGTCGCCGCCTTGGCAGCGTTGAGCGTAATATTGACGGATCATTCAGGCCTCCGGGTCGATTTCGTAGAGTTCGTTGCCGTCATCATCGAGGAGCATGCAGAACAGACGTGTCCGGATGATATTGTCCGGCTCGATATGTTGAGACTGGCCATCGGGCAGGACGACATGGTTTGAGTCTTTTTCGCGGGCCTCGGCATGAGCGGTGAGGAGGACAGAGGCCGCGTCTCCTGGCGTTTTGGCCTCGACGATGAATTCTCCGGTATCGCCTTCGATCAATTCCTCGACGAGGCGCAGGCGGTAGAGGGTCATGGGGAGTCTCCCTAAAGAAGAGGGGGTGGGCTGATCAGGCGGCTTCCTCGCCATAGTCATCTTCGGCGTGGCCGAATGCGTCGTCTTCCATGCCAGCAGGTTCATGCTCTGGCATTTCGGCATCGGCGCCGTTGACGTCCCCTTCGGCCTCCGGATCGGTCTCATCGTCGTAGGTTTCGGCCGGTCGCGTGATTTTGGCGATTTGCTCATCGTTCAGGGCGAAGTGGGCAAGCGGATGAATGTAGGGGGCTTCGCCGATCTGGCCGAGAACAGCGGTGCGGGTGTCCTTGACGCGATCGCGGGGCAGGACGCCGAGATCGGAGCCGGCTTTTTCGAGGGCCGGCCGGGAGAGGCATTTGAGGAAATCTTCGCTGCCCATCGAGGGCAGATGGGCGTCGGCGCCGATGGCATCGCCAGCGAGCTGCGCGGGGAGCCCACTGCTATTCCAGCCTGTCTTGCAGGTGAGAACATGGGCGAGCATGGTTCGGGCTGTCTGACGCAGGGTTTCGGGATCTTGCGTGAGATGGCCACCCTGGATGATCGGGCCGACGAGGGTTTTGAAAGTGCCGTAAGGCTGACCAGTCTTGACATCGACGTTCTGAGCACTGAAGGCCAGGACAAGCAGGCCGATGAGCTGCGTGTCGTCGATCGGGTTTTCGGCCAGGGCTTTGTGCAGGGCCTCGGTGCGGAAATCACCGATCATGTCCCAGCCTTTGCTGGTCAGGTCAGGCTTGGTCTTTGCGGGGATAGGCGTTGCATCATCGGCATGAGTTTCGGCTTTTTTGCCGTTTTGGTTCTTGACCGGAGCGGGCATCCGGTAAGGCTGCTCATGAATACGGCCACTGCTTTGATCGATGGCAAAGGCAATGAAATCCTTCTTGCCCGGCTTCGTCCAGATGCGTTCGGCTTTGGGCGGCAGTTTCATTTGGCCATAATCGCCCATTTCGACGATCATGCCGTTTTTCGGCAGGTTTTTCTCAAGCCAGGCCTGTTGAGCGGCAAGGAAGGCTTCGCGATCGTTCGTGAAACGATTGTCTTCGTCGGCGGGACCGAAGAGATCATCTTGCCAGGCGAGGCCGAAGGCGCGGGCGTCTTCATCTGAAAACCGGGCATCGGTCGCGAGAAACTTGGTTTTTTGAAGAGCGGCAGCGATTTGATTCCAAAACGCTTGCTGGCCCTTTTTCGGCTTTTTGGCTTTCCAGACGGAGGCCTGATCGTCCAGTGAGGCAAGCGCGATGACTTTCAACTCACTTTCCTTGGGCATATCGCCATGACCCATATGGTCGAGCATCGGCGGATGGACTTGTCCAAGCAAGCGTAGACATTTGACATCACGAACGGTCATTGCAAGCCCGTGAGCGATGGCCTGCTCGGTCCAGTTGTTCTTGGCTAAGGCTTCGATGGCGCGCCATGTGTCGATGAGCGACATGGGTGCCCGCACGGCGTTCTCCATATAGGCGCGCATGGCGTCGAGATCGTCGTCTTTTTCGGTGACGAGCACTTTGATCGTGGCAAGATCGGCGGCGATGGAGCAAAGCGTGCGGCGTTTGCCGACTTTGACGAAGAGACCAGCATCGTTCTCGTAAACGATCGGTGGCTGTAGAAGACCGACAATGCGGATGCTGGCGATGAGTTGAGCGTCTTCACATTCGTCGGCCGCGATCCTACGGGGATTGTCGGAATCGAATTTCAGGATGCGGGGATCGACTTCGCGCAGTTCCATGTTCGTCATGTCTCAATCCTTTCCTTTTCTGGATTCTGCCCTCCCTTCCGCGCTTTTGCCGGGACCCCGGCACCCATGCGGGCGAGCCCGCCTGCCTTGCGCGGGACGCGGGGCGCTTGCGCCTTGCGGCCAAGCGAGGCCGGTGGCGCGTAGGCCGCGTTGGACCGAAGGGATGGCGGGGACCGGCCAAAGCGATCCGCCTTCTCTCTCTTCATTTTTCGGGGGGAGGAGCGATCAAAGCAGGGGGGTGAGGAGGACCCGGTAGGCGCGGATCATCGCCGCTAATTGGGGATCATCCTGGGTGCGCTGTTCTATAGTGCGCACGGCATGCAGGATCGTCGTATGATCGCGTCTGCCCATGGCCTGACCGATCTGTGGCAGGGATAAGGGCGTCAGCATCCGGGCGAGATAGCAGGTAATTTGCCGGGGTTCTACGATACGCGCCTTGCGTGAGCTGGATTTGAGATCGTCGATGGTTACGTCATGGATCTGTGTAACGAGCCTGAGGATCGTCTGTATCCTGGGCTGCTTTGATCGAGGCTTGAAGAGATCAGGGGCCGGAGGCTGAGCCAGCGAGCACGGATGGAGAAAGAACGAGGACCGGATCGGGAGTTCGGGAAGGTAGAAGGCAGGAGCGGGGGAGTGTTTTGCTTTGATCGCACTTGGCGGCGGTGGAATTTCCTCTGCTTTCTCCGTAGTTTTCGAAGAACGCTGAGCAGCGGCGAGAAACCGCCATGAATTTCCTTGCGGCGCTGCATGAGGGTGGATCGATAGTCCTCTGTTGAATCGTCACAATTGATGAGCATGAGTGTGACTCCATTATGTCGTGCATGTGTGAGAGGCTCGTTGGGGCTCAGGAAAAGAGATCGAAGAGTGTCGTTTGCTGGGGCGGGGCGGGTGTTGAAACCGGGATGGGCGCCGGCACGATGGGCGTGGAGGCGGAGGGTTTCGAAGGCAGGGGATCTGGCTCGTATTTGGCCTTGAGCCGCGCGAGCATGGCTTTTTCGCGGGTCTCTGTTTCGATTGTGAGCGTGCGCTTATGCCAGTCGAGAAGGCCGCTCTGCGCGATCCGGTGAACGACGACGCGTTCGAGATCGCTGAATGTATGCGCTGGATCGCCCCAGCAAGGGTAGCCGAGCGTTTGCTGTAAAAACTCGATCTTGTCGGCGGTGCTCGTGAAAAAGGTTTCGTAGAAACCATGCACATTGTAATGCGCAATGTGCCCGAAACAATTGGAGAGCCTTTGATAGAAGGGCTTCTTGAATTTCTCCTTGGGGCAATCCTCCGCCAGGAAGCGGAGAAGTGCATTGCCAAAGGCGGCCTTGTCGGCGGGGCTGTCCCATTGTGTGGGCTGGAACAGATCAGCCTCGAGCGCCGGCAGGCGCAAGGCTTTGGCGATCGCCGCGGGGATCATTGGAGGGTTCTCCGGGCAAAAAGTGGCTCGCATTTCAGAAGGCGTTTGAATAAGTTCATGATTTGTTCCTTCATAGAAAAGGCGGGAGGCCAAGGAGGGATTAGGCGGCGCAGAGGTATTGGCTCCAGCCGATGTCTTCTTCCTCGGCCTTTTCGGCAGGGGTCAGTTGAAGCAGGGCCTCGAGCTCGGCGAGGTCCTGGTGCTTGTCGTCGAGATCGGCCTGATGCGCGAAGGTTTCGCCAAGGCGGGCGCGATAGCCAGGCAGGCGGTGTTCGGCCTCGGCGGCTTTTGCCTGCCATGAGCGCAATTCGCCGTCGAAGCTCGAGAGGGCATGTTCGAGACGGGCGATGACGCCGAGCGGAGTCAGATCGCCGGTGAGATCGATTTCGACGTCATCGGCTTCGCGCAGGAGCGCGCCATCGAGCCGGTAGTCACCGATCTTGTAGAAACGCAAGCCGATCGAGACGTTGAAACCGCCAATTCGGGCCAGTGTCCAATGGCCGTTCGAGCCTGCCGCGATCTTTTCCGCCATGGCTTTGAGCAAGGCGCCACCGGCATCCTTGCGTTCCCGATAGGGCCGGTCTCGGACCTGCATTTCGAAAAGATCGCCCTTGGTCGCGCGCCGCGTGGCGAGATCGTTTTGCAGGGCGGTGATCTGTTTTTTCGCACGTTCGAGCGTCTTTTCGTTCCGTGTTATTTCGTGGCGGACGGCGATCTGGTCATCGAAATGCGCGTTGGCGAGGCGTTCAAGACGCGCGACCTCGGCTTCGAGCCCGGCCTTGCGCATCAGGCGTTCATCGCCAGACGCCAGAGCCTTGGCGAAGGCGAATTGATCGACCGTGGAGCCGACATCCTCGATACGGCGGATGCTTCTGTCGCCGGACATGGCCATGTCGATGAAGCGGGCCTTGCGTTCGAGGAGCTGCCAGCCGGTGGCGTCGACGCTGCCCTTGGCGACATAGGCGAAGAGGCGGATTTCTGCATTCTGGTTGCCCTGGCGCTCGATGCGGCCTTCGCGCTGTTCGATATCGGATGGCAGCCAAGGCACATCGAGATGATGGAGGGCGATCAGGCGCTGCTGGGCATTGACGCCGGTGCCCATCGTCTGCGTCGAGCCGATGAGAAAGCGGACCTTGCCAGCATTCACATCGTTGAACAGGCGCTGTTTTGCAGAGGACTTCTTATAGTCCTGCATGAAGGCGATTTCGCTCGCCGGCACGCCGCGCGCGATGAGCTGGTCGCGGATCCAGGTATAGGCGGAAAAGCCTCGCTTGGCCGCGGCGTTGGGCGTGCCGAGATCGGAGAAGATCATCTGCGCGGCGCCCGGTAGCGGCCAGGGCGTGCCGTCTGGCTGGCGATAGGTCCAGTCCTTCGTCTCCAGCCAGATCGCAAAGGCATTATCGATCAGCTTGTTGAGCTTGTTGCCGGGTTCGCCGTACTTCAGTCCGACAAAACGCAGATCGATCGCCGCGTGCCGGCCATCGGTGATGACAGAGAGGAGGATGTCATCGCCCTTCTGCGGCTTGCTGTGCCGGTCCTCGATCGTCTTGATGCGGCGGGCGAGATAGTTCTGATAGGCCTTGAAGGCGGAGCTTGCCTCGCTGGTGATGATTTCGCGGCGGCCGCCACGGATCGCCGGCAGTTTCAAATGCTTGCGCAGATCGCTTTTCAGGACGACATCGGCGATCGTGCGATAGATCGCCATCAGGTCTGCGACATTGACGAATTCGGAAAAGCGCGTGACCGGTTTGTATTGGCCGGAGGGCTGCAATTCGAGCTCGGTGCGCGTCTCCCCGAAATTGGCCGCCCAGGCGTCGAATTCGCTGACGCGGCGTTCGGCCAGGGCTTCCGGCTGCATGTAGCGCTGGAGCGTATACATCTCGCCGAGCGTGTTGGTGATCGGCGTGCCTGACGCCATGATCAATTCGCGGCCGGCATTGATGGTCTCGATGTAGCGCGCCTTCGCATAGAGGTCCCAGGCACGCTGCGAGCCTTTGGGATCGACGCCTTTCAGCGAGCTCATATTGGTCGGAAAGGA
The DNA here is from genome assembly GCF_000019845.1 of Beijerinckia indica subsp. indica ATCC 9039. Classification (NCBI taxonomy): domain Bacteria; kingdom Pseudomonadati; phylum Pseudomonadota; class Alphaproteobacteria; order Hyphomicrobiales; family Beijerinckiaceae; genus Beijerinckia; species Beijerinckia indica. Next base: position 50,999 of record NC_010580.1, read on the forward strand.
CAGTTTGCGGAATTCCTGGGCCTCGTCGACGATGATCTGATCGACGCCGATCTCGCCGATGGTCAGGAGATCGTCCTTGGTGCTCTGCAATTCCTTCAGCTGTTTTTCGAAGCATTCTTTGCGGTCTTCGATCCGCTTGCGGGTGATGCGCTCGCTTTTATCGACGGATTCCAGCAGGCTTTGGTAAGTGTTGATCTGGTCCTCGATCAGGCGTTGTTCGAAGGCGGCGGGGGCCGCGATGAGCTTGAACGCGGAATGGGTGATGATAATCGCGTCCCAATGGCCGGTCGCGGCGCGGGCGAGAAAACGTTGGCGCTTGTCCTTCGTGAAATTGGTCTCGTCGGCGACGAGGATCTGGGCCGTTGGATAAAGCAGCAGGAATTCGCGGGCGGCCTGCGCCAGGCAATGGCCGGGCACCGCATACATCGCCTTGGTGATGAGGCCGAGGCGTTTCTGCTCCATGATGGCGGCCGCCATGGAGAAGGTTTTGCCCGCGCCGACCGCATGCGCGATATAGGTCTTGCCCGCGCTGATGATGCGCCAGATGACGCGTTTCTGATGGAAGTGGAAATTGATGACCGAGCTGGCACCGGGCAGGCGCAGATGCGACCCGTCGAAATGGCGCGGCACCAGATTGTTGAACGTGTCGTTGTAGAGGCGGCAGAGGCGCTCCGCGCGCTCCGTGTCGGTCCAGACCCAGGCGCTGAAGGCGTCGCGGATCTTGGCGAGTTTTTCCCGCGCGGCCTCGGTCTCGACAGCGTTGACCACTTCGGTTTTGCGCCCATCTTCGGTGATGATGTCTTTGATTTCGGGAATGCGGGCGTTGAGCGCATCACTCAGAAGCTCGCCGGCAGGCGCGCGTTCCGTGCCCCAGACCGAAGTCGCGGCGGCCTGGCCTTGGAACGGGCTTTCATCGATCGTCCAGATCGCCAGTTCCGGTATGTGATGAATCGTTGTTTCGATCTCCATCGTCTCGCGGATGAACCGGACGATGTCACTGACGGGGATCCAGGATGCGCCAAGGCGCACAGTGATGTCGGAGGGTTTGAGGTCAGCGGGCTGGACGGCCTCGAGCGCCTGGACGTTGGCACGGTAACGGAAATCCGTCTCGGCGTGTGTCTTGGCCTCAACGAGCTTCCTGCGGACATTGCCGGAGAGATAGGCATCGGCGCTCTGCCAGACGTCGAGACCCGGCACGGTGCTCGGGATGCGGTAGATCTGCCCGCGCAGGGCTTCGATAACCTGGTCCTCGCTTTGCCCCAGAAGCTCGCCGATCGTCGGCAGGTCGATCGTGCCGCGCTCGTGCAGGCAGACCGCCAGCGCATCGGCGGCGCTTTGAACCATGGGTTCGACAGGCGGATGGAGGACACGCTCGGTAAAGATCGGACCTTGCTTGGCCTCACCCGTCTCGATCGAATAATTTTCGATCGAGGAGACCAGCCAGACATCGGGATCATCGAGGAAAGGTTGCAGATTGGGCCTGCGCTGCGTCTCGCGGATGGCGCCCGTTTTCGGATCGGTGGTTTCCGTGACATTCGTCAGGTTGATCGGCTTGAACTGGCGCACGAAGGCCTGATAGGCGGCGCGCAGGCGGCTTTGGGCCACGCCCCAAGGCTGATCGGCTTCCTGGGCACGCAGAACGGCGCGGACGGCGTCGCGGACAGGGATCAATGCCCGGATGATCCGCGCATGTTTGGCGAAAATGCCTTCCTTGTTGGTCGCGCTGCGGATCGCGACCTTGCGGGGCTCGCCGTCGATGATCTGGTGCAGTTCGTCATCAAGGAGGAGATAGCTGCCTTCCTTGATCGTGGCGCCTTCGGCGGCCGTGCCGACGACCACGCGCGGTTTCGGTGATGAGGGGCGTTCCTGGCTGGCCTCGGTGGCCTGGACGAGATTTTGGGGCAGGGTGTCGATCAGCGCGTCGAAGCGATCGAACAAGTCTCCATCGGCCGGCATACAGCCATAGGTTGGCCCGTATTGCGAAGAGACGCGGGCATGGCGGCCAAGGACATGCTCGGGGTGCGCAAGGTAATATTCGTTGATGGAGAGAGCCGCTTCGCCATCCTCGACCGGGAGCACTTCGGCGAGATTTTTCCAGGTGATGCCATTCGGTTCCTGGCCGGTCAGGCGTTTGTGGAAGAACAGGACATCAAGGATGACGTCGGTGCCGGCCGATTCCGCCATGGCGCCGCGCGGAAGGCGGAAGGCGGCGACGAGATCGGCGCTTTGGGCGATGGCATCGCGGGCCATGGTGCTCGTCTTGTCGAGCGTATAGCGGCTGGTGACGAAGGCGGCGAGCGAACCAGGCTTCAGCCGGTCGATCGAGCGCGCGATGAAATAATCATGCAGCGACAAATTGAGCTTGCCGGTCGCATCATCGCCATGGACCGTGCGGTCCGAGAAGGGTGGATTGCCGATGGCAAGATCATAGCTGTCGGGAAGTTTGGCCTTGGTGAAATCCTCATTGCGGATCCAGGCATTGGGGAACAACTGGCCGGTGATCCGCGCGGTGACCGGGTCCATTTCGATGCCGGTCAGACTGACCTTCTGGCGCAGCTTTTCAGGCATGAGGGCGAAGAACAGGCCGGTGCCACAGCCGGGTTCCAAAACCTTGCCGCCGGCAAAGCCGAGGTGGCGCACGCCTTTCCAGAGGGCGGAGACAAGCCGTTCGGGCGTGTAATGGGCATATTGCGTCACGCGTTTGAGGCTGGCCAGTTCGGTTTGCGTGACGAGTTGCTCGAGGTCTTCAGTCAGCGTTTCCCAACCAGGAACGAGCGGGCTGTCGAGGCGGCGAAAGATCTTGTCGGCGACTTCGCCCGCGCCGAAGGCGGTGAAACGGGCAAGGATCGCCTGTTCCTCGGGAGAGGCATTGCGGCCTTCTTCCGCAAGCTTCTGCGACAGCGCGATGGCTTTCAGATTGTCGGCGGCGCGGGCTTTCCAGCCCTTGGCGAGGCCGCGATCGCCCTCGAGACGGAAATCGCGGGCGGGAAAAGGCTCGGTTTCATGGGCAAGGGGAGATATTTCGCTTGGGACAGGCGTTGCGCTGGCGGGCGTCTTGACGGTTGGCCGGGCCGTGAAGGCGGGCGAGAGAGCGGTCGTGTCGAACAGGGAAAGTTGGAAGGAATCTTTGCGGGAACGGGCCATGGGGTCCTCAAGACGAGCGCCTTCCACGGCTGGCCTTGCGGCCGTCCGGGAGGGCAGGGACAAAGGAAGGGGGAGGCGAGCGCGCTTAGAACGGCTCGATGGTTTCGAGCGGGAGCAGGTGGAGACGGACCTTGGTCTCGCGGCCTATCAGGTCGATCGCGACCCGCGCGTAATCCGTGAAAGGTTCGCCGCAGCGTTTGATGATCGTGCCGATGCGTTCCTCGATCCAAGGCTCGAAGGTGCGGGGGTCATGGACGATCCGCACACGCTGGCCGGGAGCGCACCAATTGGCGGCGCGTCCCTCGAGCTCGGCGCGTAGGCGGTCGGCGCGGTCGCGCCATTGCCGGATGGTTTCGCCCGGCTGCGGATCGCGCCAGGACCAGGTGCCGAGGTATTGAGGGGCAGGCGGGAGAGGAAGCGGGAGGATGTCCCGCTTGTGGCTTTGGCCCCGGTCAAGGGGTTTCTTGACGGCGCTCATGGTTCACCAGAAGCCATGGACAGTGAAGATGGCCATCTGTTCGCGGCGGTCGATCAGATCCAGGGCGTCGCGATGGAGCTGGGAATATTTGCGGGCCTCATCGACGACATGCTTCCAGGCGTCGCGATCTTCGCGAAAGGGCGAGGTCCCGCGTGTCGTTTGAATCTGGATCTTGGCATCGCCATCGGCGTAATGGCCTTCCGCGATCAGATCCCAGCCTTCACGGCGGGCGGCTTCATGATTGAAGTGTTGAAACAGGCTTGAGAGCTTTGCCTCTGGCGGAGAGGATGTCGGTTGTTCGGGATTGGGCTGAGCCACGCGCTCTTTCATGGGATCTCCTTTCTTCTTTTCCGAAGACCCCTTTCCGCGACCACAAGCTGGAGGGTGGGCTGCAAAAGCGGCGCTTGCGCCGGGATCGCGCGGGCCCAGCGCAGCGGCCTGCGTGACCCACCTTTTGCGGCCGGCACCCGCTTGTGGTTTTTCTCTTCCCTCCCTTTTCTTTCTTGGATTTCGGCCCAAAAAAAACCGGCCTGGGCGGCCGGTTCGTCAGCATTGGCACTTGGGTATGGCCCGCCATTGATGGGATGGACGTGCCTTCGCCCTGTTAGGCAGAAGCTTGTTCCTTCTCGCCTGCGGCGATGGCAATATCGCGGTTGATCACGCGTTTTAGTGGACCATCTTTGGTTATTGCCTTGTTGAAACCGGAAAACAGGCGCGCGGTCTCTTGGGGATGTTTGCAAGCATAGAGCTGATAGCAGATGCCGCTATCCTTAAAACTGTCGGCGAAGGCGTTGTATTCGGCGATCAGCTCTTTCAGTGAAGAAACATCGACCGTTTTTTCCGGCTTCGCCCCGAACAGGCTGGACATCTGGGTCGAGGTAAAGCCGGAGGCTTTGCTGACGGTGATCGCATCGATCTTGTGGGCTGTGATGATATATTTGGCCATGAGAAATCTCCTGAAATTTTGACGGTCAAAGACGACAAAGCCCGTCACGAGGGACGGGCTTTGATGACAGCAAGGTTGCGAGAACAAGCAGGCGTGGATCAGGGCAGGCTCTGCGTCAGCCTTTTGACGCGCTGGCGCCAATTGGCGAACCACTCGAGGAAATCGGCTCCGGAGATATCCTGATCGTTCTCGAATTCTGCGGAATAGGCGGTGAAGGCTTCTTCCAGCAAAAGCGCCATATCCCGGCTGGCGATGAAGAGCTGGGCGTTGGCGCGTCTGCGGTCCTGGTCCTGATCCGTTGGACCAATCGGATGCATCTTGGCGATGATGCTGAAATCGCCAAGGGATTTAACGATGTCCGTCGGAAGGATAGTGCCATCGGCCATCGGCCATTTCTTGAGTGCCGGGCTCGAGAATCCAGCGGCCAGAAGTCGAGTGTTCGATCAGGTCAGTTAGCTTGTTCATGCCGCCTTCTCCAGGGCTTCGTTCTGCCAGGCGTCGACGATGGCCAAAATGGTGGCTTCGCTCAGACCCGTCATCTGCGCGATATGGCGGATTTCGATCGCCACGACATGCAGGATGATGGCGCGCGCGACTTTCAGATCGAGGGCCTTTTCAGTCGCATTGCGCTCGGTCCGGGGCAGGAGGTCGTCGAGGACATCGTTGACGGAGCTCGAACCCCGGCCTAGCAGGAGTTCAATCGCCTTGTCGGACACGGCTTCGTCGGGATGAGAGGCGAGGTCGAACGCATTGATGGTCGGTGCCTTGAAGGGCCGCAAGGGGATGACAGGCACGGCCTTCGCCGCTTGCGGAACGGTTTTGGGTACGGCCTTGGGTGCGTTCTTGGCGGCAGCTTGAAGGGCGGCTTTCGCTGGGGCCTGGGGCTCGATGCGGACGCGCTCAGCCGCTCTTCGAGAGACGAGGCTTACCACGAGCTGCAGGAGTTTTTGGCCGAGCGGTTCAGGGGTTAGAGCGTGAGGCAGTACCAGGATGGAATTCATGGGGATCTCCTTTCTTCTTTCTCGAAGACCCCTTTCCGCGACCACAAGCTGGAGGACAGCTGCAAAAGCGGCGCTTGCGCCGGGATCGCGCGGGCCCAGCGCAGCGGCCTGCGCGACCCACCTTTTGCGGCCGGCACCTGCTTGTGGTTTTCTTCTCTCTTCTTTCTTGGATTTTGGCCAAAAGAAACCGGCCTGGATGGCCGGTTCGTCAGCATTGGCAGAGGATTGGATTTTATTTGAAGTGGATCAATATGCCGACAAGGGTGGCAAAAACCCCGACCGCGGCAAAGACGACAGTGGAGAGCCAGCAGGTTTGTTCCCGAACGGTTTTTTCGAAAGACGCATTCGATTTCTCGATGGCAGCGGCAAGGTCCTTGTTCATGCGATCCTCGACAAGCTCGATTGTCCCTGTAGCATTATTTATCAATGGCCCGGGCGAGGGCCGTGGCCTGGCTCTCGGAAAATCCCGCTTCCTTCAGCATTTTGGTAATGCTCAATGTATCGATCATAAGGGCAATATCGCGGTTGATCACGCGTTTTAGTGAATCCATCTTTGATTATTGCCTTGTTGAAACCGGAAAACAAGCGTGCGGTCTCTTCGGGATGTTTGTATACATAGCTGTCGTAGCAGATCCGTTGTCATAGCCATCGCCGTAGCAGTCGACGGGATGGCCGTAATAATTCCTCACGAATATTGCACGATCGTCCCGGTTGGAGTTGGACACAGAACCGTGTTTTGCCGCTGGTAAAAGGGGTATAAACTTGAGCAATAATCCTAAAGCCGAAATGCGCCGCGACCGCGCTATTTCTGAAAGGTGTAGGTGGGAAGGTGTTGCCGCGTTTCATGCTGGTAAATCTTTGGAAGACAATCCTTACGAACACGATCGTTATAATTATTCTGACGAGCTCCATTATTGGCGAGATGGGTTCATGACCGCCAAGCGAGAAGCTGAAATCCCGCGTATAAGGCCTAAATCGGCGGAGGACGCCTTAAGATTAAGGGAAGAGCACGAAAAAAAATGACCGAAGCTGGGGGCGAGCCTTTTGGCCGCCAGACATAAACAAAATAGAGACATTCAATGTATGCGTAAAGTCGCCGATCGTCACAGTCGGCTAATCATCGGTGTGTGTTGTGTGCGTGGTTGAAGCGCAGGCGGAACAGAGGTTCGGGGTGGCCCAGGAACAATTGGCCGAATCCGTGGTGCAAGCGTCTTCCTCGGAGCAGCCACAGATCATGCAGACTTGGCCAAGCTGAGAGGGAACAGGGAGGATGTCCTCGTCGAGGATCTTGCTGAGAGCGTCTCCTGCAATGGAGTAAAGCGCATCCTGCAGTAGCGGCTCGACGGCGATGAACGGACGCGTCGCTTTAGGGTCAGGACTCAAATAAATCAGATCCAATAAGCTACGGTAGCGACGAGGCAGAGTGCAGAAAAGAAGTTCTGTGCGAGTTTGTCATACCGTGTGGCAATCCGCCTGAAGTCCTTCAGACGGCAGAAACAGCGCTCAACGACATTGCGTCCTTTGTAAGCCTGTTTGTCGTGGCGGATTTTCTTCTTGCGGTTTGACTTGCTGGGGATTGTGGCCTTGATGCCGTGCTCTTTGAGAAAGGTTCGTATGGCATCTGTATCGTAACCTTTATCAGCCAAAAGTTCCTTGATACCCGGAACGAGGCTGACGCAGGCCTCGGCCATTACACAGTCGGCGGTATTACCTGGCGTGAGGATGAACGCCCAGGGACGGCAGAACTGGTCGACGATCGCGTGGATTTTGCTGTTACGGCCGCCCTTCGTGAGGCCGATCGCCTGCGCTTCAGCCCCCCTTGTCCACCGGCCGCACAGCGGTGGAGTTTCACATGCGTGCTGTCCAACGCGGCCTGTTCTGGGGCTGCCTCGGGAGCGGCCGCATGCGCGAAAATCTTCTGCCAAATGCCGCGTTCGCTCCAGCGGACAAAGCGATTGTAAACCGTCTTGAAGGGACCATACTCCTTCGGACAATCTTTCCAGCGGCAGCCCGCTGTCAACACATGCATGATCCCGCTCAAGATACGGCGATCATCCCCACGCTGAGGCCCTGGCTGGTTCGTCGGCAAATGCGGGACGATCTTCGCCCATTGTTTGTCACTGAACCAGAATAAATTCGTATCCATCGACTTGGCCTCCACCCTAGACCAAGCCATTGAATCAAAATAGGGTTGATTAGGTCTTAACCCTAGGATCGTCATAGGCATCCTGGCCGTTCCAGGCAAGGATGAGCTCAAGAGCCAGTCCGCCGATCTCGATCTGGACATCTTGTGGAAGCTGAACGAAGGCCTCTCGGCCATTAAATCGACTGGAAAATCGCTGGGTCATGGGCGTGCTTTCTTTCATTCAGCGGCTTGCGAAGCCAGAAGGATTTGTTCCTCGGCATGAGACTGCATATCGTCAATAACGAGAGCGATCGCGCGGCCGACGACTGATGCGGGTGAACCGTCTTCGTCTGCATTCATGGCAGCATGCACGACCTCGAGAGGCATGCCGTATTGGAGGCCGATCGAAACACCAATCACGGCATCTCGAATGTTCGCTTCGATCTTGCTGCCGGGTTTGTTGCAGGCGATGAAGAATTCACCGACCTTGTCGTTCGGCAGGCGGGAATAGGAGACGATCCAGTGAACACCTTCAGCTTCGAACGGAATGGAGGTCGATTCACGGCGGTTCGGAAAACGGTGTTTGACGGCTTCTGTCATTCTTTCCTCCTTTTGACGTCTTCACGATGCGAGAAACAGCTCCAACGGCCTTCAATGCCGTGCAGGAGGCTCACGCCGAACCCGAAATGAGCCGGCTTGCCGCAAATCAGGCAGGTGTGAGCCTGGAGCTGGCGTTCGGTCCGAGGGGTTTCCACGGTTGTGTCCGCGTCATGTCTGGGTGTCTTTGAAAACAGATCCGGCATGGCAACCTCCTTAGAAGGAGCGGGCACGGCGCGGGTTGTGCCAGGCATTGGCCTTCCTTTCGCGCTGCACGGGAGGCAGGCCGTCATCGCGCAGCCAGCCCTCGATCCGATGCTGCGGCGGAATATCGGCGATGAAGCTCGAAGGATCGGCCAAGCCGCGCCGGTATTCGCAGTAGGTGATCGCCGCGCGGCGTTTCGCCCTTGTGATCGCCACATAGGCGAGGCGGCGTTCCTCATCGAGATCGCTGTTGCCAGCCGGGAAAATGCCGTCCTCCCAGCCCGGTAGAAAGACATGCTCGAATTCCAGGCCTTTCGACTTATGGAGGGTCATCAGCTTGAGACGGCCTTCCTCGTTCTCGTTTGGCCGGCTGCTTGCGAGAGCCGCATGGTCGAGGAGCTCATGCGCGTCGTGGAAGCTGCCGGCCAGATGCAGGAGCTCGCTGATATTCTCGAGGCGGGCTTTACCGTCTTCAGCCTTGCTGGCTTGCAGCATGGCGCGATAGCCGGTTGCATCGAGCAGCAGGGAGAGCTGGTCGGCGAGCGTCAGGCTTGGATCCTTCGCGACCTTTTCGATCGCCGCGACGAACATCAAACCGGCCTTGCGGCAGGCGGATGAGAGAGTGGCGGTCTCGATCGCCCGGAACAGCGACAGATGCCGGAAATTGGCTTCTTCCTCGAGAATGGCCATGGCCTTCTTGCCGAAACCGCGCCGCGGCTCGTTGATGACGCGCCGCAAGGCTTCATCCGATTGGCGGTCATCGGGCGTCGTGGCGATCCGCAGGAAGGCCAGAGTGTCCTTGATCTCGGCGCGCTGGTAGAAGCCGACATCGCCGACGATGACATAGGGAATCTTGGCCCGCACGAGACACTCCTCGAAGCCGCGCGAGAAGAAATTGTTGCGGTAGAGGATTGCCATTTCGGCGAAATCGACGCCTTCGGCATGCCGTTTCTTGATTTCCTCGACGATGCCATGGGCTTCGCCATCGCAATAACGGTAGGCCACGACCTCAATTGGCTGGCCATAGCCTTTGTTGGTGAAGAGGGTCTTGCCCAGCCGGTGCGGATCACGGGCGATCACGGCATTGGCGGATGCCAAAATAGCTCCGGTCGAGCGGAAATTCTCCTCGAGGCGGATCACCGAGGCCTGCGGAAAATCCTGGGTGAAGCGGCGGATATAGGTGATGTCCGCGCCGCGCCAGCCATAGATCGCCTGGTCATCATCGCCGACACAGAAGATGCGGTGATGTTCAAAGGCGAGCGCGCGCAGCCATTGATATTGGGCGTAATTGACGTCCTGATATTCGTCGGCGAGGATGCAATCGAAACGGCGCGCCCAACGGGTGCGATAGGCGGCATCACGCAGGAGCGCGCGCGTCGGCCAAAGCAACAGATCGCCGAAATCAGCGCTGTTCTGGTCGCGTAAACGCTGCTGATAGAGAGCATAGATCCTGGCGGCGTTGAAGAGGCTCGCCGGATGGATCGGCTCTCCGATTGCATTGGCCTCGGCAATCTTCTTCTGGACATAGGCAGGCGCCTCGTCCGGTGACAGAAGAAGGTCCTTGAACTTGCTGATCTGGTTGATCATCCGTTTGATCGGCTCGGGGCCGGATTCATTGTCCTGCTCATCCGTGTTCAGGTTGAGGGACTGCATGATCCTCTTGATGAGGCGCCGGCTGTCATCGGCGTCGAGGATCTCGAAATTGGGGCGCAGGCCCGCGACTTCTGGTTCTGCCCGCAGCTGGCGGGCGCCAAGTCCATGGAAAGTGCCAAGCCAGGATGGGGTACTGCCACCCTGCAGGGCCGCGCGGATCCTGTCGCTCATCTCGGATGCCGCTTTATTGGTGAAGGTCACGGCCAGGATGCGGGACGCAGAAAGGCCTTCCACGGCGATGCGATGAACCACGGCGCAGGTGAGCGTCGAGGTCTTGCCGGTGCCCGCGCCAGCCAGCACGACGACCGCGCCAGGGGCGGAAGCGGCTTCGATCTGCCGGGGCGTCAAGCCCTGTGTCAGGACCGTGAAAGCTTCGGAGGACGGGGCATACATCGGCCGATCGTCCATGAAAGACGCATAAGCGTCGGGATCGTAATGATCAAACTCGTTCGACATGGCAATTCCATCCATAAATTGTGAGGAGCTCGCCGGCAGGCTCGCAGTCGAGAGAAAACAGGGTGAAGGCGCGGTCGAAATCGTCGACGTCTTCATAGGGCTCGTCTCGATCGCCGAGGACGATGCCGGTGAAATCGGTATGGTCGGCCTCGACGTAGACAAAGGGCGTGTTGTAATCAGGCTTCCAGTAGCGCGCGCGAATGTGTGCGGGCAGGCGGGAAAAGATGGCAAGATGCGCCTCGAAGATCCGCTTTTTCTCGGTAAGGATGGGAAGATCACAAGGTTTCGACATGGCAATTCCAGGGATAGACACAGAGCAGTTCGTCGAGATGATTGTCGCTGGTCACGAGGACCGTGAATGCTGTCTCTAAGATCCAATCACCATCCGCATCCTGGTCTCCTGAGATGACAAGGCCTTCGATCGCGCCGGAACCATCATGCGGCTCGACAAACACATATGTGTCCGTCAGGCTGCTCTGGTTGGATCGCCAGGTGGGTTGGAGAGAGGTTCCTTCGGGCAGGCGGACGAAGGCGATAGAATGGCGGTCGTGCAGATTGTCGTTCGCCGTCGCAGAAGGCATGAGAGCCGTCGTCATGGGCGGCTCCTATTCTGCAGGACCTGGTTCCAGTCACCGCCCTCAATCGGCGGTCGCAGGCGCTCGAAGCGGACTCCCGCTTCCGCCGCGAGGATGGCGTGGATGCCGGCATAGCGGGCGCCGGCCGGATTAGCGTCGACGGCGCTGATCAGCACGGGATCAGAGTAACGCTCGGCCATCTGGGTCAGGAGGGACTTCAGGGCGGTGAGCGTATGCGGCCCCATGCCGCCGCTGGTTGCCGCATAGAGCGTGTCGTCGCGCTCGCCATGCATGGCGGCAAGGCTCAAGGCGTCGATCGCCGCCTCGGTGAGGACGAGACGGCGCGGAATGTCCGTCGTTCCGAACCGGAACAGCGTCTTGCGGCCACCTGTCAGGCCGCCCTTGTAGTCGGGTCCACGCACATCGATGTGGCAGACCGTCCCGCGTTCGTCACGATGCGCGAACCAGGCGCTGCCGACACGGCCATAGCGCACGACATCGGCTCGTATGGCGGAATTCAGGATGGCGGCAGGCAGACCGCGTTCCTCAGTGAGGTAGCGCCAGCCTTTCGATCCGGGCCAAAGCTCTGGCCGCCTGTTCCAGCGCCAGGACACAGGCCGATTGTCGTCTTTGACCTTGGCTGGTCGTTCGGGCGATGGCAGGGAACTGGAGAATTCAACACGAGCCAGAGGCCGCAGGATCTTGCGGACAAGGCCAAGATTGGTGCCCGGCTTGAGATATTGGACGAGGCTGATGACATCGCCCTTGACGTCGCTGTGAGGATCCCACCAGCCCTTGCCGTCGTGATTGACGATCAGGGTTTCCCCCTTGCCGCGGCGGTATTTGAGGGCATTTCGTGTGCTCTCGGCCTTGTCGAGTGTCCAAGGTTCGCCCACGCGTTCGAGGACAAGGCCACAATGGATATGTTCACGAAAGTGCATGAGTTCAGGATCACGGCTCATCGGCTTTCTCCCCTCTTCTGGCCTGGGTTCAGGCCCGCCTGAACCCCTGCCTCGCGGCGAGTAGCGGGTGTGCAAGCGGAGCGCGTGGCTTCGCGGGGAACCGGCTGCACGGAGCGCGCAGCGCGGAGGAAGCTGGGCGGAAGACAGGCCGGAGCGCGCCGAGGGCGGAGCCCTAAGCCTTTTTTCGTCAAGGAAAGAACCGATGCCGAAGAGCGCTTCGGGTGCGAAGAAGGCTGGGATATCGAAACCTCCATGATGGATCGGATCGATTTCACCAGCCGCTCACGCGAAAAAGCATGGCCGCGACGATTTTTTCGCGATTTTCTCTTGCGCTTTTTGATGGGCTTTACCGCGCCGCCGCGCGGGGCTTGGGACTTTGTCTTGAGCATCGGGATCTCCTTTTTCTGAAGACCCCTTCCCGCCACCACGGCCCGGCAGGACGCGGCAAAAGCGGCGCTTGCGCCGGGATTGCGGGAGACCAGCGCAGCGGCTCCCGCAACCCACCTTTTGGCCAGCGGACGCCGGCTGTGGTCCTTTCCTCTGTTCCTGTTTTTCCCTTTCTTTCACGTCCAGGTTCTGCTTCTGTACTCGGGCGAACGGGAGAGGCCGCGCTAAGACGAGGACAGATCCATGGAAGAGCTGGCGATCCTGCTCGAGGCCCGCGCGCCGGATTTGAACCGGCATCGGTTCTGGCGCGTCAGGATCGACCGCGATCTCTTCGGATGCTGGAATGCGCGCGTGACCTTCGGCCGGATCGGCGGAGCCGGCCGCACCCTGCGCTATGATTTCGAGGATCAGGACGAAGCCCGCGCTTTCGTGCGCAAAGGCCTCAAACGCCGCCAAGGCGCGCCACGGCGCTGCGGCGTCGCTTATCGGCTGGTCGAGGCGTCGGGCAACGCCGAGGACCTGCTCAGCAGGGAAATCTGGGCGCCAGCCTGCGAACCGCCTACTCCCAGCAGGCCCGCCTTGCCGCCATCCGGGCCAAAGCCGGGTGCATTGCTCTCCCCTGCCCTGGCGCCGACCTTATGGGACTGGCTGCGGGCACGATCAAAAAGCGGTTCATAACTCGCTTTGAGGGATTGAATGGGAGAGGCGCGGCGCTATTTGTTCTCTTTATGTTCTCATTTCGCTCGTTTCATCCCCTGCGGGTGCGCCGTGGTGCGCGGCGGCCCCTGCCCTATTTCCTCGAGGGCCTGTGCGCGGGTTTCCCCTCGCCGGCCGATGATTATCTCGACGAGAGCATCGATCTCAACGATCTGTTGATCCGCAACCAGCCGGCCACTTTTCTCTGGCGCGTCGATGGCCATTCTATGCGGGAGGCCGGGATTTTTCATGGCGATCTTCTGGTCGTTGATCGCAGCCTGGCGCCAGCGGATGGCGATATCGTCGTCGTCATCGTCAATGGCGAGCGTTCGCTCAAGCGGCTGCAGATCCGCAAAGGCCAGCTCACTCTCAGCTTTGAGAACAAGGATTATCCCGAAGGTCTCGCCTTGCATGAAGGTGATGAGATCGAGATTTGGGGCGTGGTGCGGTGTTCCATTCATTGGCATCGGGCGGGCGGATAATGAGCCGGATTTTCGCGCTGATCGACGCCAATTCCTTTTACGGCTCCTGCGAACGGCTGTTCGATCCCTCATTGGCCAAACGGCCGGTGATTGTCCTTTCGAATAATGACGGTTGCGCCGTTTCGAGGACGAGTGACGCCAAGCCCTTCGTGGCCATGGGGCAGCCCTATTTTCAGATCAAGGATGTTTGCAGGCGAGAGAATATCGCGGTCTTTTCGTCTAATTATTCGCTTTATGGTGACGTTTCAGCCAGGCTCAACCAGGTTTACCGGCAATTTTCGCCGGAAATCGAGGTCTATTCGATTGACGAAAGTTTTTTGGATTTCTCCGGCTTCGGCGATCGCAACCTTGAAGCCTATGCGCGGGAGCTCCATGAAACGATCTTCCGATGGGTCGGAATTCCGACTTGTGTTGGGATCGCACCGACAAAAACGCTGGCCAAGCTCGCCAATCGCGTGGCTAAGAGCTCACCGGACTTGGGCGGGGTCTGCGATCTTCGCGATCAGGGCAAGCGGGAGGAAGTGCTCAAACGCGTGCCGGTTGAGGATGTCTGGGGCATCGGCCGGGCGTCGGCAGCCAAGCTCCAGCGCCTGGGCGTGATCACGGCGGCCGATCTCGCGGCCCTCCCCTCGCCGTTCGCCCGCAAGCTCCTTTCGGTCGTGGGTGAGCGCATCGTCCATGAGCTTCAAGGTCAGCCCTGCTTGTTGCTCGAACAAGTGGCACCACAGCGCAAAGGCTGCGCGGTGACGCGCTCTTTCTCCGCGCGGGTGACGGAGCTCGATCAGATGCTTGAGGCAGTCTCGGCCTATGCCGTGCAGCTCGGGGAAAAATTGCGCCACCATAGTCTGGCGACGGAAGCGCTGACGGTCTTCTACCATACCTCCCCTTTCGATACGGGGCCGCAGCGCTCGGTCCAGAAATGCGTCACCCTGCCCGAGGCCTCGGCCGATACATTGACGCTGCTGCGCGCTGCGCGGGACGGGGCGCGCGCGATCTGGAAAGAGGGCTATCGCTATGCCAAGGCGGGGCTCGTAACGATGGATCTTGTCCGGCTCGAGGATGCGCCGAGGGCTCTGTTCGATGCCTATGACCGGGAGGCCTCGGCAAGGCTGATGATGGCACTCGATGCAGTGAATGCAAAGTTCGGGCGGGGAACGCTCCATCCGGCCGCGGCAGGCATCAAACGCCCGTGGTCAACGCAATTCAACATGCGCAGCCCGCGTTACACGACATGCTTAGATGAATTACCTCTCGTCTTTTAAAACACTAAGAGAAAGATTATTCATTGCACCACCACTAGCATGACACGTCTATTTTTAGTCAAACTCTTACTCCGCTGTAATATCACCAAGAAGGCTCTCAAGCTCGCTTAGACGAGTCGCAACCTGTTCTAGCTCGATTTGGAGCCGCTGCTGTTTCTTACGAAGATTATTTCTTTCTTCTTGAAGAACTGAGCGGTCGATCCTTCCTGGAGTAGCAGCTTGATATTTTATCTCTTGTCGGAGGAGGCTAATCTCGCGTCTAGTCACATTAGGGCGAATAAGATCCCTCTCATTAGCGACTTTAAGTTGGTAATCATCAAGTAGTGTGATCTGATATGCAGTACCGTAGCTACCAGGGCAACGATCGTAAGGTATTCTGCCGCTATCAACAGCTCGAGCTATTTGCCGAAACTGGGTAGCTGTAGCATCAGAAAAAGGGAATATGCGATCCGTGCCGTACCGCAGTTTTTGATACTCTAGCTTGCTGAGGATCGATTCAAGCGAAAGTAACGCCCGCCCAATAGATAAAAACGAGTCTCTAGCATCGGACCAATTCTTCTGAACCTCTGCACGGACATCGAGAATTTGTTGAAGCCGCACATCATCGGTGGCGACTGGCGTACCCGCGAAAATCTCCCTAATAGAATCAAGCAACGATCCATCGACGACGATATGGCTAGCAAATTCTGTAGCTCGCTGATCGAAAACCGGAACATCTTCTTCATCTGCTAGAAATTCTTTCAATGCAGACTTGGTTCTTGTACGCGGCGCTGTCACAGGCCCAATCTCCTACGCACGAATGCCCAAATTTCCTCAAACGAAGCCTGCCCCTTGCTCTTGGTATAATCAAGCAACGTCAGACCTTTCGAACTTGGTACGTGGACATCCTCTAATTGAGGTATCTCGACTGGGCAAACCTCTGCAAGTTTGATGAGGCGCCCTCGAACCCGCGCAAATGAGGTCGTACGACGATTAGCACGATTCAACACAATAACTGCATTTTTATTGTGCTCGATCATCACCTGAATCCAGGGCGCAACACTATCCATATCATCCTGAGTGCAAACAGCCGGCACCAGAATCATATCTGATTGACTTGAAAGTTGAGTAATAGCGGCAAGATGATCTTCGACACTCGGAGGAGTATCAACAATCAACAAGGATTTTTCTTTGCCATCAGCAATAGAAGAACGCCAATTCTTTAAATCTCCATGAACGACTTCAGCATCCACAAATTCCGGGAACTTTACTCGAGTGGCCTTACGCCGTTCTCCCCATTTACAAAAAGTACTCTGGCGATCGTAGTCAACACCAAGAACGGATATCCCGTCCTGAGCAGCACTTACCATCAGATGGCGGGCTAGAACAGACTTACCGCTGCCACCCTTCGGAGAGGAAACAAGGAGTATTTTGGTCATAGTAGAATCGGCCCGCAGCTCAGTTCATAGACCCATATCTTAGGAAAATACCCTCAATATCTAAATCACGCCTTAACATGCTAAAAACGATTAGACACTGTCTAATTGATCAGTGCCGGACAAAATAGCGGAGTTTAACCTCGCAGAGGCTATCCCGAGGAAACGATTGCCAGGGTGTGCTTGCCGCTTGATTGATGAAAGGTGACAAGACGATCAGCGACAAGCTCGCCAAGGTAAAAATGGGGGAGGGAAGGTCGAGCAAGTAGCCACTCATATCGCCGAGGCAAAACCGGGGCTGCACGGCTTCATTCGCTCCAATCTCTGCCGCATGCGATAATTCTATGAGGCTTATGTTTCGTATCCAAATGTCTCGGCGCTGCTGAGACATTTATCCTGGACGAATCACCTCTCCATCCTCTGCCAGCGCAAACGGCAGGAGAAACGGGACTTCTACATCGATCTGGCGATCCGCAAGAGGTGGAGTTCACGCTAGCTCGAACAAAGGATCAAGGGGGCTGTTCGAGCGCTCGATCCTGTAGCTCGCTAAAGTCTTGGAGGCACTTAATTGATCGGTTCGAGCCAAAATATCCGGGCAAGCTGAGCTTTTACCTAGAAGTCCTTGACCGTACCGAAAAAAGTCGCACGAGGTACCATCGATCGGAGTGCTTCTCTACGCCCACAAGGACGACGAGATCATCGAATATGCGCTGAACCGTACCCTGTCACCGACCTTGATCGCCGAATATCAGACCCGCCTGCTGAACAAGAAACTACTGCATGAATTCTGGCTGCTGGACAAGACGAGCGAGGAGGGCTCAACCTAAGCGGAGGCCACAACACAGCGCTCTGGGCTGGGAGCGGACTGGCAGCTTTCGACGTGTGATGAAGCAAAAGCGGACGGCATGCCCAGCAACGTTTATAGGGCTTTGCCTCACTACAGACGTATGGCGCCAACCACGGACTCCTGCAAAGCCACCATGCGCCCATCCAGTTGGTAGAAAGTATTCACTGAAGCGGTTTACATTCGCACCGAGCGGCTAAGATTTGTTTATTCAAACCCGGTGACCGGATGCGGCACATAGGCCACCTCGAGCGCGGTGATCTCATCGTCGGTCAGCACAATTTCCAGCGAGCCGATGGCATCAGCGAGGTGATAAGGCTTGGACGCACCCACGATCGGCGCTGACACCTCGGGCTTCGTCATAACCCAGGCAAGCGCCACCTGCGCCATAGGCACGTCGCGCGAGCCGGCGACACGCTCGACAACGCTAGAGCGGTTTTGCGTAGATTTGAATCGAAGAAGGATTCCCTGAGAGGCTTTGTTGATGCATTTTGATTGATCTCAACTGGGATGGATCATGATGCCGAGAGCCTATTCGACAGATTTGCGGGAACGTGTCCTTGCGGCGGTGGACGCAGGCATGTCAGCGCGTGCGGCGGCGCGGCATTTCTCCATAAGCCCAGCATCAGCGGTCAAATGGGTCCAGCAATGGCGGCGTGATGGGATCCGGGAAGCCGGTCCGCAGCGGGGGCATCGGCAAAGTGTATTGGACGACCACGTGGATTGGTTAATGAGTATGCGGACTGAACAGCCTGATCTCACGCTTGCCGAGATCCAGGCCCTTTTGCCGGAGCGTGGGATCAGTGCCAGCCTCAATTCGATCTGGCGGTTCTTCAAGCGCCAGGGTCTGTCTTTTAAAAAAGACCCTGCACGCCGCCGAACAGGACCGTCCAGATGTCGCTCAAGCGCGCGCCGAATGGAGCAGCAGTCAGGCCGCGCTTGATCCCAAGAGACTGGTTTTTCTGGATGAAACCGGCACGACCACGGCCATGGCACGGTTGCGTGGATGGTGCGAGAGGGCAAGCGTCTGCTTGCCAAGGTTCCTCATGGTCACTGGAAAACCATGACCTTCGTGGCGGGCCTGCGCTGCGATGGTGTCGCCGCGCCCTTTGTCATCGACTGCCCGATGAACCGCGATGTGTTCCTGACCTATCTCCGCCAATGTCTCGTTCCGACCCTGAGTGCGGGAGACATCGTCATTATGGACAATCTGCCGGCGCACAAGGTTGCTGGTGTGCGGGAGACGATCGAAGCAGTCGGGGCCAAGCTGCTTTATCTGCCCCCTTATTCACCCGACCTCAACCCAATCGAAATGATGTTCTCGAAGCTCAAGGCTCTGCTGCGTAAAGCCGCAAAACGGACCATTCCAGCTCTGTGGAAAAAGATCGGCGCACTCCTTGAGACAATCACACCACAGGAATGCACCAACTTCTTCAAACACGCTGGATATGCCTGAAACTTACCCGAAAATGCTCTAGCTTATTCGGTCCGCCGATCTGTCCAAACGATCGGGGCCACCTCAGATTATGACAAGCCTTGATTGTCTCTCAATTGAGAGACATAATAAGCTGTCTCATTGGAGGTCTCACATGGCCACTCAAACCTCGATGCTGCATATCCGTGTCGATGACCAACTGAAAGCACAGGCAACTGAGAAATTGGCCAACGTCGGTCTGACCGTTTCTGATGCTGTGCGCATCCTGCTAACCCGGATCGCCAAGGAAGGTGGCTTGCCAGCCGGCCTGACGACTGAACCGGAAGCCTATGACGCCTGGTTCCGTGCCAAGGTTCACGAGGCGATCGCCGACCCTCGTCCAGCCATCCCGCACCAGCAGGTCATGGATGAGATGCAATTCCTGATCGATAGGAAGCGCCGTGCCCGTTCTTGAGTAGCGGGAAACGGCACGTGCCGATCTGCTGGCGATTGTGGACTACATATCGGACGATAATCCAGACGCGGCCCAGCGGCTCAAGGATGACATCGAGACCAAGGTCTCGAAGTTGCCTGACTATCCAAAGCTCTACCGGGAGGGCCGTGTCATCGGTACGCGAGAAATGGTCGTGCGCTCGAATTACGTGATTGTGTATACAGAGGATGCTCGCGCTGTGACGATCTTGCGTGTTCTTCATGCGGCTCAGCAGTGGCCGCCCATAGGGGAAGAATAAGGCGGGTGCGGCTGTCCAATTTTGGCAGATACTAGGAAAGGTTCCTTTATAATCGTGTTTTATGGAGTGGCTTTTGCCGTTCTCGCCTTAAATTTCCGACCTTTGGAAGGAGCGCTTTCTCAGCGAATTACCGTTTCTGCAATGCGCTTATCCTCGTAATAAATCAGTCCGGTGATCCGAAGAAGAAATCCGCCGAATGGAAGAAAATCGGCACTGGAAAGGCTCGATTTTTTCCACAATCCGCTCATCCAGAGAAAACGACAGCGATACTAGCGGGGTCCGTTTTACCAAGGGCTCGATAAGCAATTGTTATCGAACCTTTGATATCTATCTCCTGGCAGAAATCCTACGACCGGGAATAATCAGATTATGCTTGCCGGAAGACCGTTCAGCTCAGGATTGGCTGAATTTTTCCACTGGTGATATCACCTCAAAGAAACAGTTCGAATCCTTCCTAACCTGGCATCCTCGCCGGTTTACTACACAACCCGATATTTCCGACGATTGCCACATGACACCAAGCAGCATAGAGACCATTAATTTTACTCCATAGCCCGACTGTCCGCTATTGGCGCGAGCAGCCGATGATCTGACATTCCTCTTGAGAAGTTTGGGTCGAGCCTGCGCACTTTCCAAAAGCGCTTGGTCTAGGCTCAGGACTCATTGATTGAGGAAGAAGGCGAGGCTAGCAGCGATACAGATCGCTGAGAAGAAGGTATGGGCGCATCGGTCGTAGCGTGTGGCGATGCGTCTCCAGTCCGTGAGCCTGGCGAAGAGGTTTTCAATTTTGTGGCGGGCGCGGTAGAGATCCTTGTCATAGGGCAGCGGCGCCTTGCGGCTTCTCGTTGAAGGAATGCAGGGTAGGATACCTTTGGCCTCGAGAGCTTGCCTGAACCAGTTGCTATCGTAACCTCTGTCGCCGATGAGGGTCTTGGCCGATGGCAGCGTCTCGATCAGCAGCCCAGCGCCCTTTGATCTCTCATCTGGCCTTCGGTCAGCACCATGCGGCGCGGCCTGCCAGTTTCATCACAGACGACATGCAGCTTGGAGTTCAGGCCGCCTTTGGTGCGCCCGATAAGACGGGGAAGAGCCCCTTTTTGAGGAGGCTCGCCGCGGTGCGATGCGCCTTCAGATGGGTCGAGTCGATCATGATACGCTCCGGCTTTAGCCCCTCACCGGCGAGTGCCGTGAAGATACGGTCGAAGACACCGAAGCGGCTCCATCGGATGAAGCGGTTGTAGAGGGTCTTGTGCGGTCCGTAGTCTTTCGGCGCGTCTTTCCATTGTAAGCCATGCTTGATGACATAGACGATGCCACTGATGACCTTGGGTCGTCGACGCGCGGCACGCCATGAGCCAGAGGGAAATGCATCGCAATCCGCGCCATCTGGCGCTCGCTCAGCAAAAACAAATCACCCATCACGATCTCCTTCCAAGACCGTGAATCACAGATCAATCCAAATTAATAGGTCCTGAGCCTAAATGTACCGGCGATAGTCGGAACTAATCGATTGGCCATCAGGAATATATTTCAGCACCTCTCCAACCTTACGTGCCGCGCGGATTGGCACTGGCAGGCGCTGGTTCATCTGGGTTGAGTTCCAGTTTATTTTGGTCAGCGAGAAGACTTCCTCGGCGATCTGAGCAGCTGTGCTGTCACTACTCGGGTGCGGGCAAAGCAGCAGCGGCCTGGGAACATAGAGCCCCGGATAGGTCCCGTAGTAAGGTATGCTCCCATTGGTGTAGAGGAGCCCCTTGCCGTCGAGATCGACGAAAGTACCTCGCAGGACGGGATAATCACCGTCGCGCAGAATCTTGGCGTCGTAGGATTCCTGGACCCATACCAGGTCGCGCAGCTCGGTCTCGGCTTCCTCCAGCGCACGCAGGATGCCGTCAGCCTCATCATCACGAAAGCGCGACGTTTTCAGGATGATCACCCGCGCCGGAGAATGCTTGTGATGGTCGCGATAGGCTTTGAGAGCGCCTTTCACGAGCTCGTAAGCATCCTCTTCCGTCATGTAGGGATGGCGCCCGCGGCTTTCAGTTTGGGCGCGCTTTCCCTTGAGAATGAACCCGCGCCCGCGCTCGTCGAACATCTGCGCAGCGCTGGTCCACAGCTGCTGTCCACTCACATCGCGATAGAAACTGATACCGATGTAGCAGGCGCGAAACTCGCCCTCCTTAGGGAGCCTGCGCCATGGGATGCGTCCTGACCCTTTGTAGTAGAGGGTTGTCAACAGGTTCCAGCTTCGACCTGCCTCATCCTGTATCTTACGCTCACTGCTCACCTTCACCTTGCGCGGAATCTTCGCCTTCTCGTCGATCACATCCTCCCAAAGGATCTGGATCGGGAAGTTGAGCGACATCGCCTTGGCCTTGAGGAGGCCGCGAAAGTTCGGCGCATCAGAACCACCCGAGTCATCCTTTTCGGTCGTCCCTTCAGCATCTATCTTCGCATTCCACACCCGCTCGATCAGTGCCACGGGCAAAGCGACCAGCGCGACGTCTGGCCGGTCGCCGCTATCGTCGAGCACCTGAAGCAGGTCGACGACAGCATCGACCGCCATTTCCACTGCCTTGGCGTGATTTGGCTCTTTCCTGATTTTGTCGATCTGCGCCTTGCTGAGCGTGGCAGTAGCTTCGTCTTCGATCACGAACTGGCAGCGAAACGGATTGTTGTTCTGAAGGCCAGGGAAGTGCGGGTTCATATTCGGATGGCTGTCGGCCGTAGATTCGATCCCGTCTGCTGCCTTCGCGAGGAATTGCTTTGCGGACCCCACAGTTCTTGCGTCGCCAACGACGCCGACGCGAATCTTGTCGCCGAGCGGCACCTGGAGCGGACCAGCCTCGGTCAGACCTAGGCGTGGGTCAGGATGGCTATGCTGGTCCCCAAACTCCAGCAGAGGCTCGTCAAATATCTGGCTCTCAAACTTCATCGAACAGCAGCCCCACCTGATTGTCCGGCTCCTCAATCTTCGTTTTGGGCTTACCCCACGCATCCTCCGGCACGGTTGTGGGCAAATCGATCTCTGGCGGCGCCTCGAACCGAAGTATAGGCGGTTCACCGTCGTCTTCTGACGCAAATAGGCCCGACTGCTCCTGATCACGCAGCGACAGTAGGCG
Organism: Beijerinckia indica subsp. indica ATCC 9039; assembly: GCF_000019845.1. Taxonomy (NCBI): domain Bacteria; kingdom Pseudomonadati; phylum Pseudomonadota; class Alphaproteobacteria; order Hyphomicrobiales; family Beijerinckiaceae; genus Beijerinckia; species Beijerinckia indica. The sequence continues at coordinate 73,514 of NC_010580.1, forward strand.
ATGCCACATGATTAACTGGCCACGAAGGGATGCGTTGTTATCCAAGCGCTTCTTGCCCGACAACAGTGCGTGCGGATGGCTGTGCCGATGGAAGCCGTTCGTAGTGAAGTGATAGGTTGGGCTCACCATCAGGAACCACTGATCGAGCATGCCTTCGAACTTCGGCACGAAGGCATGGTGTCGCACGTATGAGACCTTCTGCGGATCTTTCGGTTGCATCGCGACTGTGACCACATCTGCGTGCGTCTTATTCTTCGCGGACTGGTAGTGGAACGTCCGCCCCTGATTTTCGTGGAGCGCCCGGATATAAAAGAGCTTTCCCTCCTTATCCCAGGCGAGGTCGTCTCGCATCTGGTGCTGCAGGGTCTGGCGAAGCAGGAAAGCGAAGTTGTGCTGTTCGTCTATGTCTTCATGGAACGCCAGCAGGCAGGTCTCGATTGCCTCAACCTGATCGAGGTCGACAATTGCACTGGTGACGGCTTCGCGCGGGTCGTGGAATGACCAGAAGGTGCCGCCCTTGATCGTCCAGTCGAAACGTGTTGGATCGTCCTGGTCGTGGAGCTTGGCAATGGCGCGCTTGCTGTCGAGCGGAGTGCTCGCCACGAACATTTCCGTTGGCAACACGATCGGCAGGAGATTGACGAGCGCCGTCTCCCCGCCGCCCAGCGGCGGAACGTAATAGCCGAAGCCATTTTTCGGTACAGTGAGCTGCGCAAGCCGATCGACGGCTGCCTTGTCGAGCGCGTCCGTCGCCTTGTCGAAGGTCACGCGGCGCTGCTCCACACCGGGCTGGCTGGAGATCGGTCTCCAGAACAACGTTTCGTCGCTCTCGCGATAGAGAACCAGGATCACCGGAAGATTGGAGGTCCGCCAATAGTAAAGATCTTTGCTGTTAAGCAGGTAGGAGAACCCGCTGTCGGTCTCGGAGGTGTAGGTTCCGGCCCTGGTGGATTTCACCTGCACGGCGATCATCCGCGCCGTGGGCTCTCCCTCAATCATAATCTCGGCGATGCCATCGATGCCGGCCTCAAGCCGCCCGCGAAGGTCAAACTGGAAACCCATCGACAGGAAGCGCTTGCGGACAGCCGCTTCCCCAAGTTCGCCAATCAACTGACTATCGGTGATCTTCTTCGCCATGACTCATGCATAGAACATTTTGGCAACAACATTAACGTGTTTTTCGCACTGCAACCCGTCCATCGTCACGTTCGGCGGTGAGCCGCCAAAAGGGCGTCGGTACGCACACTTCACCTCGATCGATGGTCGCGCCGTCCTTATTTCCGTGATAGAATTAAGAAACGGGGCTTAAAATGACGAGGGCGAAGCTGCATCGAATAGATCAATTGCTTGCTCGTCTTGGGCAAACGGAAAAGATGCCTGACGTTTCGGTGCCGTGTTTCGAATGTGTCGCGTTAAATCGGCTGCCAGCTCAGTTGCACCCCTAACGGTTCGTCGATCGTTGCTATCTCGCCCATGACCCTGACGCTCGTCCCAATAGATCATGGCGAACTCTGCCACGGCTGGACATGGAATATCAACGACGAGGACATGCTCGCCGAGCGCGTCGCGCGCATCGTGCTCGGCCAGTATCGCCATGTCGCCAAGATCCTGAGCGGTGCGGGCGTGCCGGGGCCCGTTGCTAACACCGAACAGGCGAATGCGGCGATCAAGCAGCTGACCCTCGCCGAGGGCGATGATCCCTGGCACCGTGACGGCTGGCTGTTCCAGGCGATCTCGTGGATCGCCGCGCACCAGCAGCCTTCAGCCTCGCTCACCCGGATGCCGCATATCCGCAAGGCCGACAAAGGCTTTGACGGCATACAGCTCGAACTGAACGAAGCCGGCACTGCAGTCATCGCAGTCGTCGTCTTCGAGGACAAAGCCACTGACAAGGCCCGCGACACCATCCGCGACGATGTCTGGCCGGGTATCGTCGCTCTCGAAAAGGGTGAGCGGCTGAACGAACTCAGCCAGGAAGTGAGTGGGATGCTCGATGCGCGCGCCGCCGCCGATCCCGAGTTCGACCTCGATACCGCGATTGCCAACACGCTGTGGCACAATGCCCGGCGCTACCGCGTCAGCATCACAATCGGCAACACCCACAACAACGCCGATGCTCGCGCCAAGCTGTTCAAGGGCTTCGACAACTCAGCGCCCGGCCCTGCCAGCCGCCGCCGTGCCGACACTATTTACCTACCAGAGATGCGGAACTGGATGGCGAGCTTCGCCGCGTGCGTGATCCTCAAGATCAAGGCCATCGCCAATGTTTGATCCGACCACTGCGGCATTGATTCGGGCGGCACCTCCACTCGAGGGGCTCGACCTCGACAATCTGCCCAAGCGGCTGACCGAGGCCTTTGCCGACATCGTCTCGGCGCGCATCCGCCTGCGCGGTGCGCCCGCCGAAGCGGACGACGAAGCGTTGTTGACAACAGTGGCCGAACTTCGCCGCATCGCTGCCGCCCACGAGACCTATGCCGCCTTGCTGCCCGACCGCGAGAATCGCGCCTCGGCGGCGTTCGTCGCGGCCTCGGCACACCAAGCCGTCTCGCTGGCGCTGCGCGGGGCTGAGGCCACCAGCCAAGTCGACATGTCGGCGGTCAGCCCCGACATCTGCGCCACGCTGCTCTTCCTCCTGGCGGAAGCGCATGCCGATGCCGCCGATGCCGCCAAACGCATCGTGCCAACGGCGGATGCCGGGCCGATCGAGCGCGCCCTGCTGCTTGCGATCCGCAGCCTCGCGCAAGGGCGGCTCGGGGAGATCGTCGATGCCGACGAGCCGGAGATTGATGTCGATGGCGACGATCTCGGCTTCCGCGCCCTCGACGCGCTCCGCCTGCTGCTGCTGCGCGGCGTCACCAATCTCGCGCGGCAGCTGCGCCTGCGCGTCGACCTCGCTCCCGAGGTGGGCGGTATCGTGCCGTCGAGCGCGCTGTTCGCGCAGGTGCGCGTCCTCGCTAGCGAACCGATCGATGGCGCGGGCGTGGCCGGCGAGACGCTGCTCAGCCTCTATCCTGGCCCCTTGCATCTCGCCAATTTGCTGCTCGGGCTCGAGGGCGACCTGCTCGGGACCGCGCTCAGCCGCATTCCGACACCGGGCGGGGTCGATGATAATGAATGGTGGCAGACGCTTCGCCGCATGGCTCGGCAGCGGCCCTATCTCTGGCGCAACCACCGCGAGGCGATCGATAAAGGTTATCTTGAGCAGGGCGTGTCCTCGGCGATCAGCTTTCCGACGGGCGGCGGCAAGTCGACGCTTGCAGAGCTCAAGATCGCGACCGCGCTGTTGCGCGGAGAGCGGGTCATTTTTCTCGCGCCCACCCATGCACTCGTCGGACAGACCCAGCGCTCGCTCAAGGGAACCTTCCAAGACTACAGCATCCTTGCCGATGTCAACGAGGATGTCGGCTTCGGTGACGTCGTCATGCTCGGCGAAGTCACCGCCATGACCCCCGAACGCTGTCTGATGCTGCTGTCGGTCGATCCCGATGCCTTCGCGGACCTCGGGCTCATTGTCTTCGACGAATGCCATTTGCTTCATCCGCGCGAGGAGGATCGGAGCCGTCGCGGGCTTGATGCGATGCTCGCTATCCTCAACCTGACGCGCATCGCTCCCTCCTCCGATTTGCTGCTGCTCTCCGCTATGATGAAGAATACGCAGGAGATCGCCGGCTGGGTCGCATTTCTGACTGGGCGCCAATGCCTGACGCTTGACTTGAGCTGGAAGCCGACTCGACAGGTGCGCGGTTGCGTCGTCTACCCTGCCGAGCAAATCACTGCGCTTAAGGCTGTCCTCGCTCAGGCACACATCGACTATCCGAAATACGACAGCCCACCAGTCGAGGTGAAAAATGTGCTGCTTGCGCAGCCCTTTGGATTGTTCAGCTTGCTTCAGACTTGGTCGACCACCGACCGCAGCGACTATGCGCTCCTCCAACTGCTCGCCGATTGCCATCTGCTGTCGAGCGGCCGCGCCAAGGGCGGCAACTGGTACCTAACCCCCAACGGCAACGAGACCAGCGGCGCGATCGCCGCCGCTGCAGCGAGCGCGGGCATGAAGACGCTGGTGTTCGTGCAGACGACAGTCTTTTGTGAGAGCTGTGTCAAGAATTACCCGGCCCGCGTCGCCGCCAGCCAGATCACGCTTACCGAGGAAGAGCAGAAATGGCGCACCCTTGCCGAAGAGGAGATGGGGGGAGCCGGCTATTGCTACATGAAACTCGCGGCTGATGGCACGCTTCGAACGGGGGCCGCCAGCCATCATGCGCTGCTACTGCGCGAGGAGCGTGAACTGCACGAAAGCCTGTTTCGCCGTCCGGAAGGGATCAAGGTGCTATTTGCGACCTCGACTCTTGCCCAGGGCATGAACTTGCCAAGCGAAGTCGTCATCATTTCGGGAGATAGCCGCTTCGATCCGCAAGCCGACAAAATGCAGAAGCTTGAGGCGCACGAACTGTTGAACGCGGCAGGTCGTGCGGGACGCGCCGGCGAAGGTGCGCAGGGTTTCGTCTTGCTTGTGCCGAGCAAGGTCATCGACTTCGACGACCAGAACAACCAAATCAACGGCCATTGGATGGACCTGCAGGCAATCTTCGAGCAGGCCGACCAATGCCTCGTCATCGACGACCCGCTAAAAGTGGTGCTCGACCGCATCCACGATGGCGTCACTCAGACCGGCGCCTCAGCCTATCTTTTGAGCAAGCTGCCGCTCGCAGTCGCCGGCGCCGAAGTCGACCCGGCCGCGGTACTGCTCAACAGGAGCTTCAGCGCCTATCGCGCGCTAATGGCCGCCGACACCGACTGGCTAAGCACAAGAGTCGCCTCAGCTCTAGCCGCGCGAGCCGCTCTGGAACTCCCCGAACCCGATCGCTGGATCGAGCAGGTCTCTGGCGCAACCGGACTCTCTGTCGCGTTGCTCCAGCAGATCGTCGAACGGCTCGATGCCGGCGCCTTCTCGGGATCGGCGCTCGAGGTGGTGGCGGCGCTGCTCGACTGGCTCGACGCGCATCCGAGCCAGTTGCTCAGCTTGGTGCGGCCGGAGAGCCTAGAGGAGATGTTCGGCACGCCTTATAAAAACCTCGCGGACCATGAGGCACGCGGAAAGCATGCGTTGTTTTGGCTGCGAAAGCTTTGGCCGATTTGGATGTCTGGCGTGCCGCTGTGCGAGCTCGAAAAGGCATTTCTCGGGCGCACCACCAAGCTCAAGCAGTGCAAGAATGCCCGTCATTTCGCGTCGCGGCTCGTGCCCGACCTTGCATTCCTGGCGGGCCTTCCTGGACGCTTGCTCGCGGCGCGGCTGCGCGCCGTCGAAGACGAGACACCTGTCTCCTCCGTTTTGGCGTCACTGAGCGGCGTCGTCCGCGAAGGCTGCGATAGCCCCGACAGTTTGGCACTGCGCCTCCATTTGACACGCTCAGTATCGCGCGTTGCCGCCCGCAAACATTATGATGCTATCCGCCAGCATATCCAGCCGGGCAACCCAAACGAGGGCTTTGAAGAAACCTTGGAGCGCATCCGCCATGCCGATGTAGTCGCCAGCTTCGACGATCTCGATAACCTCGACGGGGATGGATGAACGGGAGCCTGACAAACTAAGTCTCTACACCATCGAACGGCAGCTTCGATGATTGCCATCCCAGGCGTCGAATGGCCAATATGGGGCGCAAAGCGGAAAATGCGACCGCCGAACGTCCGATATGGCCGCCGTTAGCTACGTAATCACCGCCGAGCTTTGTCGATTGCCGCACGAATCGAAATGTCTATCTATTCATCAAAGGCTTATGGTGATCTCGTAGTTCTCATCTGGTTCCGGCACGGCCCGCCAACCCCACCGATTTCCCTCTGTCGCCCGATATTCCCGCTGATTGCCGCATGACACCAAGCGGCATAGAGAACCGCCGATTCTACACCGTAGCCCGATTCTGGGTGACTCGCTTGCTACCCTGATCGCCGAAAGTCAGACTGCTACCCACGCGGTGCGTTCATGACAGAAGCTGGCCGAGAGCAGACTGACAGGATTTAGAGGCAAACTGGAAAAAGCGGACGGTGCTGAGAGGTATAGATCAAGGGCCCTGTAGCTATCGACTCGGCTCGGTAGCTGAGTTCCTCTCTTCATCAAGGACCATCCAAACGCGCTTCGAATAGACTTGAAGATCGCCCTACACGTATGCCCGATCCGCATAGGCCAGCAGATCCGCTGCATCCCCCCATCGCTCCTGGTTCCCTCTCCTGGGCCCAACACCGCCCCTGACGATCGTCAGAACCTAAAGTAGTAAGGGCATATTCGGCTCGCGCTCCTGGAGCATATAGGCTTCGCGGATCTGCTTCAAAAACTGCGCCTGCCCGCCGTAACTTGGATGCCGGACCGCAATGACCGGGAGACGGCCATCGATACGGCCAACCGCTTGTGCGGCATCGTTACCGATCGCGAAAATCCGTCGCGGACGCAGCACTTCGATCAGCAACGCGAGAATTTCCTCACCGGCGCGCCGCTCTTTCGAATTATGCGTCCGATTGGTGAAGGGTTCGCCGGGTTCATGAGGATGGAGGGGGAAGACGTTCCAGAGGAAGATGCGCGCGTCGATCTGCGCGAGCATCTTCCAGATGATCGCGGCCGTACGCTCGGCGACCACCGCGCCGACTGTGGGTCGTTCGACTTCCAAGCCCCAACGGCTCAGATGCGCACCGGCATGCACCTCGTCGGTGAGGGCGAGCCCGGTACGCCTGCCACCGCGGTAGCCGAGATCGCGCCCAACCCAGATAGCGTCGACCGGCGACGTCGACGCGCTTTCGATCATGGCCTCGAGCGCGGCCGCGCGTACCTGGGCGGCATCGGCGCGGTCGTACACGACGCAGCGGTCGGTATAGGGATTGAAGGCATTTTCGAACTGCAAGTCGCAGACTGCGCGCACGAAGGGGTGCATGGTCATACCGGTTCCTCAAGAGGCTCGTACGAGATAGTACGTGCTTCCCGGTCGCCCACGATCCAGCCGCCTTGCGCATCGCGCATCTGCCTGAAAATGGCGTAGCCGTCTAGAATGGCGCGTTCCCATAATTTGGGCGGGCACTCCGCGACTTCGTAACCTGCTACGAAGTCGCCAATCGTCTTCAGAACACCGAACGAGATGCGCGACTGATTTTCAAAGAAATTCAGTTCTTTCGCGCGAGAGAATATCCAGGCCGTAAGCCCTTCCTCCACGACGATTGCACGGCCGCTATCCTGCTCCTCGTCATAATCCCTCTTGCTCTTGCGCTTCTGCTTGATCAGCGCCCGCATGACCGGAGACCAGTGGAGGATCGCCGCATGGGCAAAATGAAAGACGTCGTGAAACCGGTATCCATCGCGATCGGCAATATTGTCGGTGAGGGGATCGCCGATGAAGACATCGTTCCATTGCAGATAGGTCCGACCGCTCGCACGCTGGCTGACCTTGATCCGAAACCTTCGCGGCAACTGCTCCTCGGCTTCGAAATCCTTGTCGAAATCGGGGAGGCTCGAAGGCTCGGGCAATAGAAACGCACCTCGGGTCTTACGAATATTCGCGCGCACGACCGTCGAGAAATTCAGCTCCGCCCCGTGCAGCGCCTCAAGGTAATGGCCCACAAAGCGAATAAGGTCTTCCTTGGCGGGAGCGGCCCCAAGGAGCGCGGTCGCGGCACGCCCAAGCTCGAACAGAGCCGAGTCGAGTTGCACCGATTCCTTGGGGAGAATGATCTGGGCCATGGCGCCATGGCTGTAATCGCTCGCAGCGGCGACATGTTTGTAGGCGCTCGCCCGGCTCGCTTCGGTGAAGATATCCTCGAGCGAGAAACCGAGCCGCTGGCAAAGCGCAGCGAAATACCAAAGGGTATCGCCGAACTCCTCTTCGGCGGCCTTCCGGAAGCCGGGAAAGGCCGCGCCCTCGCGAACATGTTTCTTGGCGGCGGACATAATACCGCCGACCTCGCCATAAAGTCCGAGAAGGACAGGTTCGAGATCGTTGCTCCCGAGGACGTCGGTGCCGTCGATTGCGGCGACATAGTCGCGAAGCATAACAGAACCGCCCTCGCCGTCAGTAGTTACCGCCGCCACGAAGCTGCCTCCATTCATAGGGTGCGTCCTGGTAGCCTGTCGCGCCGAGGGCATCGAACCAGCCCTCGAACGCGGCAATCAACCCGGGGTCATCAAAGACATTGCGGCCGATGCCCTCCTTACACAGGGGACGCCCGGTCGCATCGACCAACTTTTTGGGAATGGGCGGCCCATAGCCGCCGAAATAGACGAAATGGTCGCTCACCAAAACGCGGTTAACGCTAGTGTCACGCGCCACGTGCCGTGGATGACGCTCGCCCGCATCGGTCGTGTGGAATGAATCCCTCTGTAGCCACTCATCGTCGGCGTCATTGCGAAAATAGATGTTGTCGCCACAGCTCTGTTTGCGACTTCCGTGCCGGTAAGGCTTCTTCTTCGCGAAGCGTGGATCGGCATCATAGTCTTGGAAGCTCAGCGCTCCGGTGACGCGCAACGCGTAGACAAGATATCCGCCGCGCTTGATGCGGCGCTCGTTGCTGCCGCTTCCGACAACCCAGTCACCGATCTGAGCCGCCTTACGGATATCAGGCTTGCACGTCGCCAAGCTGCAATGACCGTAGAAGGGATTGGGCGCGAAACCACTGTCGTAGCGGACCACGTACGAATAAAGGCGCGGCATCAGCAGGGATGCTTCTTGAGCGGAACCGTGTCGCAGGGACCACCGTCGGGTTTTTCCCAACCATCCTTGCCGTTGATCGCATCGATGATCGCATCGCCGTTCCAGCCTACGACGGCGTCAGCATATTCCTCGAGCGCCGACGGCAATTCGCATTCCTTCTGGCCATGCTCCCAGACGCCGACGATACGCTTGCCCTGCTTGGCGGCATATTCGATTTCCCAATTGACCCAGTCGCTGTCTTTTGTCTCTGGTGACACATAACAGATGAATACGCCCGCCCAATTGATGGCGGGAGCTAGTATCTGAGTCTTGATGTAATTCTCGTCGGACGCATTGTTGAATTTGCCCGTGTGAATGGACGAGTCCCGTATTCCCATCCCTTTTGGCTCCAAGAGATCTTTCAATTTCTTCAGCCCCGCATCATCTTTGTGCACGTGACTAATGAAGACGTTTTTCGTCTCTGGCATATTATACCCCTTGAGAGTCCATCACTATTTAGAACAAGAAATAGGTCAGAGGAAGATCTCGCTCGCGGAATCGAAACTACAAATTGATCCTCTTTGGGCGGAGCAATCGGGCGCCGCATTGCAGTCTGCGGGTTAAATGAGCACAACTTGTCTGTGCCGATCTGCATTTGTCAAACCTCTTGAAGGCACCGAGCTCTCATGCCGCTTCCAGGAATTGATGAAGATCGGGGGCGCTTCCTGCAAATTCCTAGCGGCGGCAGCCGTCAGCCCTACTATCGAAGGCTCCCCGTGGTGTACTATGATGCACCATGGCTAACTACGAACTACTCGTACTCGGATCACCACCGCCGGGAACCGGCGACATCCTCACTACGCGACTCATGGAAGTCGCCGACCAGTTCGGCATGACGATTCCAGACGATCTCGCCGTGCGCTCGGCCGCAGACGCGGGAAACCGGAACGCCACGGCATCGATCGCAGCACTCTACTTCGGAGGTGACCCTGCAGTGGACGCAGGTCTCGTCGACGAGCTTGAGGCCGCCTGCGTCCCGATCGTGCCTGTCGTCCCCGAGGGCGGGAAAGTGTCGACGACGATCCCGGCCGAACTCCAAGCTATCAACGCCTTCTTTATCGCCCCCTCGGATGCCGGTCTGTACGCGCTCGCCGCGCTGGCGCTCGAGTGCCTCGGGCTACTCCGTCGGCAGCGGCGCGTATTCGTCAGCTACCGGCGTGACGACTCCCGGACATTGGCGGTGCAATTGCACGACGAACTCAGCGGACGCGGCTTCGACGTCTTCCTCGACACGCACGACATCCTACCCGGTGACGTCTTCCAGGAACTGCTGTGGCATCGGCTGGCCGACTGCGACGTCGTTATCATGCTCGACACCAAGGACTACTTCGGCAGCAAGTGGACCAAGCAGGAACTCGGGCGAAGTTTGGCCCAAGGCATCCAGATCCTGAGGGTCATCTGGCCGGGTCACACGCCAACGCGCCATCTTAGCCTCAGCGACGCCATGCAACTGACCGATGCGGACTTCGACCCAGGGGGTCAGCTCGTCGCGCGCCGGATAGACGAGGTCGTGCGGCGTACGGAGAGCCTACGCAGCCGCAGCGTGGCGTCGCGCCACCGTGAGATCGCTGGCTCGCTGCGTGTCCAAGTCGAGCGGATCGGCGGTAAATTCGAGGGCATAGGCGCCCACCGCGCCATGGCACTCACGCTGCCGAACGGACTTGCGATCCAGGCCTACCCGGTGGTCGGTGTGCCGACGGCCGAGCTCCTGAACGACGTTCACGATAAAGCACTCGCAGCCAAGCACGGCCGGTTCCCCTGCCTCGCGTATGACCACCACGGCATCAGACCGGCGTGGCGATCGCACCTCGAATGGCTCGATAAGCAGGTCAAGGAGGTGCGCGCCCTCAGGGTGTTCGATGCAGCATGGGAGCTCGCCGAATGGGACAGCTGAAAGCAAAGGCGGCGGTCTTCCTATCCGCCGGAGTTCCCGATCCAGCAGCCCCCCACTTCCTCGGCGAAGGCGACTCGGTGGCGATCTCGGCAGCCGTCGCCGCGCTCCTCGAGGTGACGCTCGGGCGGCGAAAGCTGGTCTGGGGAGGCCATCCCGCAATCACTCCGATGGTGTGGGCCTTCGCGGAGTCGATGGGCGTGGACTACGGCGAATGGGTGCTGCTCTACCAAAGCCGCAGGTTCGAGGACGAGTTTCCTGAGGAGACGGCCCTCTTCAGCAATGTTGTGTTCACCGAGCGGGTCGGCACCGACATTAGCGCGAACCTCGCCTTCATGCGCAGCCTAATGATCGAGGAAAACCAATTCGAGGCCGCAGTGTTCATCGGCGGCATGCAGGGAATCGTCGACGAGTACCGCCTCTTCTCGGTTCGGGCACCGAACGCGATTATCCTGCCGGTGGCCTCGACCGGCGGCGCCGCACGCGTGCTGAACGAGATGCTTGGCGGCGATCCCGCACTGGCAGGAAATCTCGATTACGTGCAACTGCTGTATGAAAGGCTCGGTATCGACCCGAACGAGCAGCGATACGCCAAGCCCGCGGACCAGCCCGCCGAGGTCGCCGCGCGGATCGAGATCCCGGGCCGATCCCGACGCTGAGCTAGAGGATAGACCGCCCGAATGGTGGCATCCGACACACGCCGAACATGTCCCAGCAAAGGGCCAGCTCACGAAACGGAATTTTTCGCACGTAAATATCACTCCAGGATCCTCGCCGCTTTCCCCAACCGGCGTTCGGCATCGTTATAATAGCGGGCGGCCTGCTGGATCGAGCGATGCTGTGACTGCTGCATGGCTTCGGGCAGGGAGACCCCGGCCCTGCCCGCCTCGGTGAGATAGCCGGAGCGCAGCCCATGCGCGGAGAACAGTCTGGGGTCGAGCCCGGCCTTGGCGCAGCGCTGCTTGAGGATCTGGTTGACCGCCTGCGGGGTCAGGGCACAAGGGGCGACATTGTCCCAGCAGTCGATCGGCCGGAACAGGGCGCCTTTGGTGATGGCAGCTACTTTCATCCAGGCGCGCAAGGCCTCGACCGGAGAGCCGACCAGCAGGACGCGGGCATCCTCATCGGCATCGCTGGTCTTTGTGCGACCGAGTTGAATCGACAGGCAGGGCAGGCGGGGAGACATGGGGTCCAGGGGATCCGCCGGCACGGGCGCTTCCTCGTGCAGCTGCTCGACGCGCAGACCCGCCACTTCGCTGCGCCGCCGCCCGCCCGAGGCGAAGGCTACAAGAAGCAAAGCCCGATCGCGGAGATCGACCAGCCTCCCGCCATGGCAGGTCTTCAACAGTTCGGTGAGCACATCCTTGGTGACCGCCTTGGCGCTCTTGCGCTGGCGCGGCCGCGGATTAGCCCGCACGGCGAGCCGCCAGGCCGAGCGCAGGGTGGGGGAGGTAAACGGTCCCTCGAGACCGCGCCAGCGGTGCAGAGTGCGCCAGCTGGCGAGCCGCCGCTCGACCGTCGCGGGCGCATGCGGCCCTTCGACCCGCAGCTGTCCAGAAGCGCGCAAGGCTGCAGACACTCCCTCCGGCATGCCGTGCTCGGGATCGATCTCGCGCCGGATCGGATCCCACAGATGATGCGCCAGGAATTTCAGGACCAGGGCTTCGGGGACCGGCCACGGCAGGGGAGAGCCCGTCGCCGCCTGCGCCCAGGCTTCGAGATAGGCACAATCGGAGGCGAGCGCCCGCAGGGTGTTGGCGCCCATCCCGATCTCGACGAGATGCTTGAGGGTCGCGACATCCTCGTCGGTCAGCTGGGTGGCCAGGCCCTCCCGCCGCTCGCCGGGCAGGATCGACGCCAGAGCATCGAGCCGCGGAACTGTCCCGGCCTCGAGAGGTTTTTCCGGCAAGGGCAGGGCGGATTTTCTCATGAGGACGCCAAAGGCCCGAGCACCGGCACCTCCTCGGCTCTCGCGGCCGCGGCGAGCTTCTGATCGGTGGTTGCCAGGGGAAGGGTCTGCGCCAGCGCCAGCGCGAGATAGCTGGCATCATAGCCGGACAGACTACGGCGCTGCGCCAGGGAGAGGACAAAGGCATCCTGATCGACAGGTTCCTCCCGCAGCGGCAGGGCGCGCAGCTGTTGCATGGAGAGGAGCGCTTCGCCCGCCCGCAGACGCCCACGCCGTTCCGCCGTCAGGAACAGATTGCGCGTCTCGAACCAGAACAGGCCGGGAACGCAGCCAGCCTCTTTGCCGAGAGCGGCCATCACTTGATCGGAGGCCTCCGACTGTTCATCCGGCAGGAACCAGGCGGCGGCGATCGAGGCATCGACGACGAAGACCATCAGAAACGCCGGCCTTCGTCGCGCCAGGCGTGGATTTCCTCGGGGGTGGTTTTCGCCCGATGCGCGCGGGCGGCCTTGATTTCGGCGATCACCGTCTCGACGCTTTTTTCCGGCCGAAAGCGCGTCAGCCGGGCAATCGGCTCGGGGCCGCGGGCGATGATCACCTCCTCACCGGCCTCGACTTTGGCGAGGAGGTCGGACAGATGGGTCTTGGCTTCCCCGATCTTGACGGTGATGGTCATGAAAAATCCTCTCCGGAGAGACGTTCGATGGTCCGGATTTACGAGGACAACCGCTATTTAGTCAAGGCTTGACCAAATGATTAACGATAAGGGGACCTTATCACATGTTTGATGTGCGCGCTAGAAAAGCCGCAAGTGATGGAAGTTAAGCTTAATATCACTTCCATTTATAAAACTATATGATAATTTATCAATGGTTTAGTTATTAATTAAAAGGTGCGCTTCAATTCTTTCCCGAAAAAGATCGCAGTTTTGCCCTTCCGCTTCCTGCTTTCAGCGCATACGGAGCACCCCTCCATGGCCAATCCGCGTGCTACCCATCCGTTTGTTCTCCGGGCCGACAAGACGATGAAGCGCGAAGCCTCGGCCGGCGCCCTGGGTCGACGTCACGCGTTCCCCCTCAATCAGGCGATCGAATTTTCTTCCAACGCCAATACCTGGCCAAGCGCGGCCTCCAGGCAGGCGTGGCGACTGGCCGAGACGGCCGCACTGTTCCGGCTGAGGAGGTCTTCGCCGGCCTTTGGCCGCGGTGAAGACCCTTCGCCGAGCCCGTTGCCCGCGATTGAATCCCTTAATCGATTGCCGCATCGAAGGAAGGACACATGATGGATTGGCAGACCTTGCCCTGGCCGCAGCTCATCGGCCCGCTCATCGCGGCTGAAGATGCTTTGGCGCGCCTCGACAGTCGCCTCGCCGCTAGCCCGATCCGCGACGGCTGGATCGCCCGCATGGATGTCCTGGAGGCTTGCGCCAGTATCAGTCTCGATGGCGGCCTCGTCGACCTCGCCGATCTCGTCCTGCGCGACGCGAACATGGACAGCGCGCCTTCGAGCGAGGTTTTGACCCGGGCGGAACAGGTTCTTGCCGCGCGCCGCCGCATCGCCAAAGCCCGGCCGCGCTGGGCTTTGAGCCCCGAGGGGCTGGCCAGCCTGACGGGGCGGTCAGGGGATCCAGAGCGGGTCTCGCAGACGGAGAGCCGGGACGGGGAAGGCGATAGGGAAGCAGGGCAGGGGGACGAGACGGAGGAGGTCTGGGCCAGTCCGTTCGCCGCGCTCGATGCGGCGATGGCCCGGGTCACCCAGCGCCTGGCCCAAGTGGAGGCCGGCCTCAAGCCGGTTTTATCAGCGACGGCGGCCGACAGGGTGCTGGCACCCTGGCTTGCGGTCCAAAAAACCACGGAGGCGTGTCCGCCGACGCTCGCCGCGGCGATCGCCTATGAAGCCTGGGTGGACCTGCGCCCCTTGCCGCAACAGGACTGGCTCGGCCGCCTGCTGGCCGCATCCTCGCTGCGGTGCCGGGGCAAGACGGAAACCCATCTCGTCTGTTTCAATGTCGGCTTGCGGGCCTTGCCGCCGCTCCTGATCCGGCCAAAAATTACGGCGGATCGGCTCGCCCGTACGCTCGACGCCTTCACTGCTGCCGCCCGCAAGGGCCTGGTCGATCACGACCGCTGGCTCACCGCCCGGGAGCTTTTCCTGCGCAAGACCGAGGGGCGCCGCTCGACCTCGCATCTCGCCGCCCTCGTTGATCTCGTTCTCCGCCGGCCCGTGGTGTCGAGCGATCTCATCGCGAAAGAATTGAAGATCACGCCGCGTGCCGCCCAGACCCTCGTGGCGACACTCGGATTGCGTGAACTAACGGGGCGGGGGCGGTATCGCGCCTGGGGGATCGTGTAGGGGAGGGTGTCGATTTGAAGATAGATCTGGGCGGCATGGCACGCCATTTACATGAGCCCGTTTAGAGCGGAAGGAACTGATCCTCTCGTTCTTGAAGAAGACCGTGTGGAGGACATCATCAATGCCCGATGGCAGCATGCCAGCGTATACGCTGGCGCCCGTCGCCATGGTCCGCTCTGCTATGCTGGATGGACACCTACACAACCAAATCATTCCAACCAGATTGGCTGCGTAGCTGATGCGTTAACTTGATTTGATGTGTTAACATGAAAATTTTTGGTTGCTTTCCGCTTTAAACAGGTAATCATCCAGCATCGCGGGGCGATTGCACGGTAAATCAACAAAACATTTCTGTTTCACTCAAGTAACAGGGGCTAATTCTTACGGTTGTCAGCAACCCGACACAAAACTTGCGGCACACCCCAAAACCTTACGCTGCAAAGTCTCATTGTATCTCTGCCTTGCGATTAGCTAGCTTAACATCCATATGAGCAAGTATATCTTCAGCGATTTTGGACGCACCATGCATAATATTACGATCTAGATCGTGTCCTGCAAAAAAATACTTCGCTGCGGCAGCATAGGGATGAGGCGTAATGATCGCGCCAGGTAACTTTCCGCTAGAAGCGTCGATTTGCATTTTATACACTTCCGTAGACACTTTATTCCTTGAAAGGTCTGAGAGGTTGATTTCTACCTGCAAATGCGTATGACCCGCACCGAAACCGATGATCGCCCGCTGTAGCCTATTGCCTTCATTGATCTGTAAAAAAGTACCGCTAACCAGCAGGCCATTCTTAGGCAAAGGCGTCCCAGCGGGCAACCGATAAGCTTCCATTCCTTTATTGGTAAGATCGTTGACGATTGCATTGCTCATCAGACTGGGTAAAGACTTGGCTTTTGCTTGCTCCATGAAAGTATGTACCTGCAAATTAGAGAAAAGACTTTCTGATTTAATACTGTTTGGCTGTAGTTCAAAATCGATAACGTAAATGACTTGGTGCTGAAATTTGACTTTTGTCGGGAGACTATAAGCTCGGACATTTTCCGCCCCCAAACACGCCGCGCCAAAACCAGCCAATATTAACACGCTGTATCTCGTTCCGTGATAGATTGATCTCGCAAATGTTTTTGTGGTCATCTTGAACTCCGTGTGTTTGTTTATAAAGGTGATAAGTTACAGAGGTATTTTGATTAAAAATACTCAGAAGATTACTCCGAGCCAGATATACGCGGACAAGCGTAGCCCTCGGCTTTCCCATATAGGTAGCAAAATGCACGGGCCGCTTTTTAGGGCCGCGTGCTAACTCTTCCAGTTTTCAGATTTTGTTAGCTTTCGGAAGTTTAAGACCGACGATAAGCTGATCGCTTTATTGACAACCGATAAAGTAGACGCCTTTGCGATCATTTACTTTGGCAAAGCATTTGCGCCAGGGGCCTTTGTCAAAGCCTTCTGGCAGGCTGATGTCAGTTCTCCCAAGTGGCTCTGCAGACAAGTCAGGATCCTCCCGCCGCCAGGCTGCACTCCGGAACAAAGCCGCGTGTAATCTCCGCGGCAGATTTGTTGTAAAGCCTGTGCTTGGGCCGGCATCTGTGCCAGAGCTGCATTTGGTCTTGCCGCAAAAACGGCCAACAGAGCTGCCGCGGTGATAAAGGGCCGATGGTTGAGTGTGATCATGACGTTTATTCTCCTGCAATAATGCAACTGGATGTGGGGCTGGTTGTGACTTCTGCTCCCCTGTCGTGGGTTGAGGAGCGCCAAGAGGGAGCTGATCCGGGTGGCGAGAAAAGCACACGGAGCTTGGCTATGAATGAGGGAGCGTGCTTCAGGTCGTGAGCGAGTGTCACCCATTCATCAAAGGCGGTGTGAAAGGGATTGAGGGTCCGCGCGCTGCCATGGAGGCCATAGCGCAGGGCTTCGTCCGTTGGCGCCTCGGCAAAGGTGCCGAATAAGCGGTCAAAAAGGATCAGGACGCCTCCATAATTTTTATCGAGGCAGGAGGAGTTTGAGGCATGGTGCACGCGATGATGCGCCGGTGTATTCAGCACCCATTCGAGCGGTCCGAGCCGCGGCGCAAGCTCTGTATGAATGAAGAACTGATAGAGAAGATTGCTGCCGAGCATTGCGGCAATAGCAACGGGATGGAAGCCGATCCAGGCGAGAGGGAGGAAGAACAGGAAATTGCCGGATAGGTTGCTCGTCCACCCAAGCCGGATAGCGGCCGTCAGATTGATTTTGGTCGGTGAGTGATGCACGGCATGTGTCGCCCACATCCAGCGGATGCGATGCGCGCAGCGATGCTGCCAATAATATTGGAATTCAGTTGCAAGGAAGAGAATGCCGATGCTGATCGAAGTCGTTGATGCGAAATCGATGAGCCGATGATCATAGACAAAAATGAAAGGCATGCTGATGAGGCCCGCTTCGAGCGGGCGGATCAGGTTGTTGCCAACCGCTATGCACAATGACGAAGCGCTTTCGGCAAGGTCATGGGTCGCCTTTTCACGATGTGCGAGGCGACTCACCAAATATTCCAAAACCATAAAGCTCAAAGCGGTCACGGGGACTAACAGGCGCATGGCCGGATAATTTGTCAAGGTCAGGTAAGTTAGCATGGCAGTGCTCTTCTTCGGCCACTATGCTGCAAAGAATAGTCATGCTCTGTCAGCCCCGTTTGAATCGGGCGCATCCTTTTGTGGCATTTTGTCGATGCAATGTAACGGTTTGTAAAATTCCATCCAGGCCCTTGATTCTTCGCGCCGAATACTTGACAAAACGGAGATGGAAACGAACATGACCACACTTCTGATTGTCGAAGACGATCCGGATATTCGTCAGCTGATCGGCGAATTGATGCGCAATGAAGGCTTCCATATCGAGGAAGCAGAGAATGCTGCCGCCATGGACGCGACCATGACCCGCATACGGCCCGATCTCTTGATCCTCGATCTGATGCTTCCCGGTGAAGACGGCTTGTCAATATGCCGTCGCATCCGGACCCATAGCATAATGCCGATCCTGATGCTGACGGCCAAAAGCGACGAGATCGACCGGGTCGTTGGGCTCGAAATGGGTGCCGACGATTATCTGGTAAAACCTTTTGGGCCACGTGAACTCCTTGCCCGTGTTCGTGCCCTGCTTCGACGAGCGGCAGCCCTGTCACCTGTCATGTCATCGCGGCGTTTCGCCTTCGACCGATTCATTATTGACCTGGACGCACGGCAGGTAACCGACGACAAAGGCTTGGCACTTACATTCACCAGCGCAGAATTCGATCTTCTCGCCTGCTTTGTGCAAAGACCCCGCCGGGTACTCACACGTGATCAGATTCTCAACCAGATACGTGGGCGCATCACGGATCCATTCGATCGCACAGTCGACATGCTGATCTCACGCATTCGGCGGAAGCTCGATGCGGCATGCCCTGGCTCCAATTTGATCAGCACGATACGCAACGGAGGCTATCTTTTCACAGCTCCTGTCAAACCGGCACCGCAATGCTCCGGCTGAGCCTTGCTGCTCGCCTCTCGATGATTGTCATCATTGTCCTGATGGCCGTCTGGCTTGCGGCATTGGCCAGTTTCTATCGATCACGCTTGTCGAGCGATCAATATACGCAACCCAAAGCGCAGCAAATTGCGGCCATAGTAAATCTCGTCGAAGGCGTGCACCCTGAACAAAGGCCTTTGATCCTTGATGCTGTCACATCGAGTATTCTAGAGATCAAGCTGGAAACTGGGCAAACGCAAATGCGACAAAAGCCAGCCAGTTTGCCTAACCAGCAGCTTTTCGATAATGCTCTGTTACAGAATTACATAGATGCGTTGGGTGAGCACCCTTTCACGATCACCTCGGTACGCAAGACCACAGAGAAATGGCGCTTGCTGCGCTTTTCCTGGATGATTCCGAATGCGCTGGAATTTCGGATCACCTTGAAAACAGGCGATCTCTTGATAATCGATGCACAAAGCCCTCTAGCCATGACCCGGCTTGGCTGGCCGGTCGGTTTTGGCGCCGGCTTGCTTGGAACCTTAGTTGCTCTTGTCGCACTCATCCTCATGTATCGGGAAACACGGCCTCTGTCACGTCTTGCTGCCGCCGTGGACCGTATGGATCTGATCGACACACCTGTGGTCCTACCCAAGGCACGCACCTCGGCATTGGAAGTCCAGGCGCTTATTGCGGCTTTCAACCGACTGCAGAACCGTCTGGCGCAACTCCTGCGCGCCCGTATGGCGATGCTCGGAGGCATTTCGCACGACGTTCGCACCTTCGCGACACGACTGCGCCTGCGGGTCGAACAGATCCCGGAGGGCACGGAACGGGATCGGGCAATCGGGGATATTGCAGATATGATCCGTCTTCTGGATGATGCGCTTCTCGCAAGCCGCGCCGGAGCCGGCGAATTCTCAGAAGAGCTTGTCGAATTGGACCAAATCGTGCGTTCCGAAGTTGAGGACAGGAAAGCGGCGGGCGCCTCAATTGACCTTTCTATCAGCAGGGGCGCGGTTGGCATTCCCGTTCTGGGCGACCGCCTGGCACTTCGGCGTATTGTTTCGAACCTTGCCGATAATGCCTTGCAATATGGTCATAGCGCGTATCTCACTGTCGAGATCGAGGCGCAAACACTTGTCCTGAGCGTAGACGACGAAGGAGCTGGCATTCCATCTGAACTATCCGAGATCCTTCTTGAACCCTTCGTGAGACTGGAGACTTCACGCAATCGGCGCACAGGTGGCGCAGGCCTCGGACTTGCCATTGTTCGAACACTTATTGAGGCCCATAGCGGAACGATCTCTATTGGTGCGGCTCCAACGGGAGGTGCTCGATTCATCGTACGGCTGCCGATATTCACCGTATCCTCAATAAAATCAAAGTATTGATGATAGGCCGGATGGACAAAATCAGCCGTTGACTGTTTGGGAACAGACCGCCGTTGATACAAATTGTTACATGGTATTGACAAGACACCAAAAACACATATGCCCAGATCAAACGGCAATGACATTGCAATGGCATTCTCCTTAGCACGGCTTCCAATTTAAGCGGTGTGGCATGTATTCATAAAGGAGCTCTCCATGAGGTGAGAAAACCTGAAGATGGGGGAAACCTTGAATCAGGATGAGTATGCCTATCAATGCAATGTGGAGATTAATATCAGATGGGATCCATGAAACCAGAGCCACAGTGCTGCCAATATATTTTTACTCTCGTTGCTAGCAGCTTCATATGCGTCTTAAGCTGGGGACTGTCAGCTCACGGGGACGCAGCCATTCAATTTCGCACAATGCCTGAACCAGTAGCCACATTCGATACGACTGATAGGGTTCGAGGCATTTGTATGCCTGAAATCTATGCTTACCTCGACATCGAAAACCTTGCCGAGGCTCTCGGTCCAGATGGTGCTATCGTCGTTGATGCCCTTGAAGACCTTGGCAAACAGGTCCACGATTGCCTAAGTATGCAGTTTTCCGATAATTTCGAGCTCTTTCCCTGGTTCTCAAACATAGAAGCTTCGACGCACAGGCAGGAACGCCAGCAGAAGATACAAGATCAGAACGTGTGACTCCCATCTATTCCTGGAAACAGGCGGGTTTTGGAGTGAATTCCTTCACGCATTCCCAGAAAATCAGATCAGTCTCAAAGCCGGTGCTTAACTTTAAGTCCAAAGTTCCAAAGAATCCAAATTCGCAGACCATTAACAGGAACACCTGGAGAATGGTCGTCTAGCAGTCACAATGACAATATGGAATCGGAATTTACGAAATGAAACATGTCTTTTATGCGATAAGCATATTGATGTGCAGCATTGCTTTTGCCCCTAACCAAGCCAATGCTGTTGTCTGTGCGCGGGGTGTCTACAGAGCAGGATGCATAGGGCCGCATGGCTCCGTCGGTGTGCGACGTACAGTTGTCGTCCACCACCCAATCGCGGTTCCCCGCACTGTTGTGATTAGGCGGTCGGTTTATCCACGCTAGGGTCGGATTGATCCGAAAAGTGGGTAACCACTTTTCGGTTTGCTCGTCTATCACTACTTTGGCAAAATTTTGAATTTGCTTTGCTGTTGGGGTTCACTGGCGCTAATTTCCTGATTCAAGGGTAACCGCTTTGCGGAGCGGCTACCCTTGAAGGACGACATCACGCTCTGAGATGCTTTTATCTCCCTTTGGCACAGAAGCTATTTCAGAATTGGGTGCTTTCTGACGGATGTTCTCGAATTTTGGGCCATGACGTTGCACATACATAAATTCGAGAATAAGACCGAGAGGAGTTCAAATGCCTCACGATATGAAAGCATCGAATGTTCAAATGAATGCAAACCTAAGGCTCAAAACTATCGCTTATGCGTCGAAGCACGAAACCGAGAGTTTCAAAAGGCTAAACGATATCGCCAGCCGGCCATCGCCAGCCAACGGACGCATAATATTTCTTGAGCTGCTCGACGATAGCGATCGAGGTTCCGCGGATCGGCTTGTTGAGCCCGTCTCGTAAGCCGGTCACGACACGGATACCACCGCCTACAGCCAGAGTAACAACATGCGCCGTGGCAAGAGCGGCTCCGCCTGGCACGATGAGGCCTGGCATGAATCCACTATCGCTCGACGTCTTGAACGCAGTCATCGAATGAACCGGAGCTGAATCGTCATTCACAAAGTCAGCTTTCGCCTGTAATTCGGCTCGACCAACACCAAAACCAATGACCAGCCGCGTAACAGGATTGCCTTTATCGGCTTTCATAATCGCGACATGGAGGATGGCGGCGCCGGGATGCCGTATTCCCGGCACAAAGGGTTCAGTCGTAAGTTTTGCCTCCTGTAGCCTTTTGATAAGATCTGCCTTGAGTTTGGTGGCAACCTCCTCGGCAAGTTTCATCTCGGAGGTATTTGGGACCGGGACGACATCCACATCGACTAGAATCTGCGCCGGCTGTGGACCTGTAACTTTTGTTGAGGCAATATTGGTGATCTGTGCACCAGCACACCCGCCAAGTAGTGTCATAATCAAGCTTATTGCGGTAACCTGCGGCAATAAGCAAAGACGCCTAGGATTCCACCAGTCTGCGCCCGGCATGCCAAAGCTGTTGGCAATGTCTGAGTGTCTATCCATCACCTTTTGCATATGATCTCACTGCTCGGTCGGAGGCAGGGCCTGAACGGCCTAAGAAGATGCTAGAGTATCGGATATTCAAATTGGCTTGCTGCGATACTCCATATTTTGAAAACGCATCGCTTTTTAGAACAGCCGGTGCGTACTTATTTGAGCGATGCTTCAGCTTCAGTAATGGCTTTATCGCCTAACCCAAAACGAGCTGCTTCTACTGGCTTTAATGCTATTAATTTTATAAAAGCACCGCTTTTTCGAGGTATGGGTGGAACTGTCAGCGATACAGAAAAGCATCTGTATCAACGCACATAGATAACGCGTGGAGTCGTATAAACGACCGGAGGCGTAACATAGACAACTCGCGGAGGCGCATAAACAACCGGCGGAGGATAAGCAGGCTTAGATGCGGCTGCACCGATGGCTGCTCCTGCCGCTAGCCCTGTGATAGCTCCGGCGGCAACGGCTCCTCCTCCATAACAGCAGCCATGATACCCCTGATATACGCCAGGATGGCCCCATACGGCGCCACCGTGTCCCCAGGCAGCCCATCCCCCGGCCTTAGCCGGAGAGTCGATAAGGCAGGCCGCGCCGGTAGCCAGCAAAGATGCCAGGATAAGTTTACGAACCATTGACTAAACTCCTCAGCAATCGATAGTGTCAACATCCTACGAGATTGTTATGCGGTTGAATTAGCACCTGCGGCGCAACCACTATCGCGATCCATTCCGATCATTTATTATCACTATAGCCTCGTGGACTTTGGCTATTGCAAAGAATATAGTTAAACCTTGTCAGCACAGTTTGATCTTGGCGCATCATTTTATGGCATTTTGTCTGTGGCTTGTAACAGATTGTAAAAAGCACAAATCTGAGGAGACAAAACCCTGTCATCTGGCATCGCGTTGAAAATAAAATGGTAGCTCGAATAAACCCTGATAGCTGCGATCGCGGGTGTGTCGCATACTTTGTATGCGGTAGTAGAAGTATTCGGGAACCAAGAAAGCCAAGTCTTTAGACTTATCACAGTACAAGTAGGAAATTTTAATATCAGCGTCGGTGGGAAAATCGTGGATGGTGTTCCACGAATTGGTACAGCTTTTATTCCAAATTAAGCTCGATCAAGAAACATGACATAGGCATGATGCCACTGAATGATCTAGAGCGCACCGTCCTAGGGTCAGGACTCAAATAAATCAGATCCAGAAGGCTACGGTGGCGACGAGGCAGAGTGCGGACAAGAAATTTTGTGCGAGTTTGTCATACCGTGTGGCAATCCGCCTGAAGTCCTTCAGACGGCAGAAACAGCGCTCAACGACATTGCGTCCTTTGTAAGCCTGTTTGTCGTGGCGAATTTTCTTCTTGCGGTTTGACTTGCTGGGGATTGTGGCCTTGATGCCGTGCTCTTTGAGAAAGGTTCGTATGGCATCTGTATCGTAACCTTTATCAGCCAAAAGTTCTTTGATACCCGGAACGAGGCTGACGCAGGCCTCGGCCATTACACAGTCGGCGGTATTACCTGGCGTGAGGATGAACGCCCAGGGACGGCAGAACGGGTCGACGATCGCGTGGATTTTGCTGTTGCGGCCGCCTTTCGTGAGGCCGATCGCCTGCGCTTCAGCCCCCCTTGTCCGCCGGCCGCACAGCGGTGGACTTTCACATGCGTGCTGTCCAACGCGGCCTGTTCTGGGGCTTCCTCGGGAGCGGCCGCATGCTCGAAAATCTTTTGCCAGATGCCGCGTTCGCTCCAGCGGACAAAGCGATTGTAAACCGTCTTGAAGGGGCCATACTCTTTCGGGCAATCTTTCCAGCGGCAGCCCGCTGTCAACACATGCATGATCCCGCTCAAGATACGCCGATCATCCCCGCGCTGAGGCCCCGGCTGGTTCGTCGGCAAATGCGGGACGATCTTCGCCCATTGTTCGTCTCTGAACCAGAATAAATTCGTATCCATTGGCCTCCACCCTAGACCAAGCCATTGAATCAAAATAGGGTTAATCGGGTCTTAACCCTAATTGCGATGTGTGACGTCAATCCAGAGAACTCTTCCGCCCTTCGAAGCCAAATAAGTAGGGCAATGGCTAAGAACCGAAGAAACACTGGCCACGGGTTTTTTACGGATCTCGCAACAGCAGAGACTTCGCAACGCATCAAAACAAGGCAAATATATTCTACGGAACCCGGTTTAGATGCGGAAATAGAAGGCTTTCTAGACCCGATGTTGTTTGTACTTTTATAGATGAGGATGGTGTTATCTAATCATTAGAAGGTGCAGCGACCAGAGATGATACAACTAATATCAACTTTTCTGAAGTAGCATTCAAACTAATATAACTCACTTAATATGTAAGTTACTTATGAATACCACTTATTATAGATAAATTGAACATTATCGGATGTTTTATCATCCAACAAGCGCGGCGATTAAGCCGCCTTTTTGATGATAAACCGCCGTCTTGGTCTAGGCTTCGCGCATGGCTTTGTCCGACGATTTTCCGCCTCCGCCGCCCGCCTGCCCCGTTGTTCCCGCCTGGGCACGCAGGGCCGATGTGCCGGAAACCCCTTTAGCGGCTGGGGTTTGCCGCCGGAGCGGCGCTCGCCGCGCTCGATCCGATCGCCCGCACCACGCATCCGCTCGGCCAGCTCCTGCGCCGTCTGACCCTCGCCCAGGCGGCGCGGCTGCTGCGCCTGGTGGGGCGGGCGGAAGAGGAACCCGCCTTGCGCGATGCCTGGGTGCTGCGCCGCGCCGGCGATGATCCCGGTCCGGCCGGGCGGGTCCTCGGCCTTTGGCGCGCGCTCGGCGAGCCGTCCGCCTTGCCGGACACAGGATGGACGGAGAGGGTGGCGAGGCTATTCGACCTCGGGGGCGACGAGCGGCTCGAGGCGATCCTTGCCCTGGTCCTGAAACAGAGGGCAGGGGAAGGGAGTGCCGTGACGGACGCCGCCGCCATCGCCACGGCCAGCCTGCGCCTCATGCCGGACGCCATCCTCCTGGCGTTGTGGCTGGCCGATGCCATGCTCGCGCATCGCCTGCACTGGCCCGCGCCCATGCCCCTGCTCGCCGCTCCGATCCGGCCAGCCGAGCTGCACGCCATCGCGCGCTCCGGCAAGAGCGGGGACGGCTGGTTGCTTGTCTGCAGCCAGGCTTATGCGCGTGCGGCGGCAGCGGCCGTGGATCTTTATGCGGACCTCCTCCCGCGCGCCCATCGCCTGCTCGCCGTGGCGCCGCGGCTGCGCGGCAAGGATGCCGCGCATTTGGTCCGGCTTCTCCTCAGCGAGGATGCACTGGCGGCCGCGGCCGGACCGCAAGGCAGCGATCGTAGTGCCCGCCGTCTGTTCGATCGGCTGGTCGCCCTCGGCACCGTGCGCGAGCTCACCGGCCGCGCGGCCTTCCGGCTCTATGGGTTGTAGCCATGGCGAAACGGTCCCGCTCCGATACCGCCCTCGATCGCGAGCTCGAGGACCTGCCACCGCCTTTGCGCTGGCGGGAATGGATGCGGCGCGTCGAAGCCCTGTTGTTTGCCGCCAGCGAGCCAGTCTCGCGCGAGGTGCTCGCGCGGGTCGTCGGCGTATCCTGCGCGATCGAAGCCCTGATCGGCGATTTGCGCGCGGATCTGCGCGGCCGCCCCTATGACGTCGTCGCGGTCAATGGCGGCTGGCAGTTGCGCACCCGGCCCGCGCTCGCCCCCGTGCTGCGCGCGGCAGGGTTCCTCAAGAAGGGGGAGGGGGACTTCAGTCCGAAGGAGGCGCTCCTGTTGCTCGCCATCGGTCATTTCCAGCCGATCACCCCCGCGCGTCTGGGGGAATTCTTTGGCCGCGAGATCAGCCGCGATACGCTCGCCTGGCTGTGCGCCCAAAAATGGACCGGATCCGGCCCGCGCAGCCCCGAGCCGGGGGCGCCGATCACCTATGTCACGACACGGGAATTCTTGGAGCAGTTCGGCTTCGCCAGCCTCGCCGATCTGCCGGGGCAGGGGCTGTTTGCTGGCGCCTGGACGGACGGAGAAGAAGCATTCGGGCCTTTATTACCACAGCCGGATGACAATAATCAAAATGAAGAAAAACTTTATCCGCAGTAGAGTAGAGCATAGAGATTTTGTGAGCATACGGGGTAATTTGAGATATTAGGATTATATCACTGGTTATTTCGTAGAAAAGCTACAAACCTTGATCGTTTGAAAAGGCTACAAGCATGGTCACTCCCGAGGCAATGAACCTATTTCACGATATTATTACACACGAAATGTTTGAGATGAATCGGATACTCGAGGAAGTTCAACAAGTAACATTATCAAATTTAGCTTCACGGGGATTAACGCAATCTGGCCCAGCAATGCAGCTCGTAATCCAAAATGCTACGAATTCCCTCAAAACGCGGGCACAATTTATTCTTGGTCAATTGCTACGTTGTTTGGCTTCTTTCCATGTTCCACTAGATAAAGAGACAATTACAGAAGCATTATCACTCTTACGGGATACGATAGAAATGCAAGCGGACGACATAGGGAGACGAGTTTACCAATATCCAGTTTTTTCAATCCGTGGCTTAGAACAAGCAAAGCATCAGCTGCAGGCACAATATGCCCAAGAAGGACCGAGATTGATTGATCGGCTTAGTGCCGAACTGAAACTTGCTGCTGCAGCTTCACAGAATTCGCGCCCACAAGGCGCACCTAGTTTTACGTTTCATGGCCCTATCGGACTCGTTCAAACTGGAGACGGCAGTCAAGCTACAGTTCGCCAGCATATCAACACTGACGTGAAAAATCAGATTACTACTGCATTGCAGCTCTTTTTGGATCAATTGGATATGCCGGATAGCAACTCCATTGGTAACCGAACGGAACTACGCGAGCTGATTGCGGAGGCAAAAGCTGAAGTGGAAAAACCGGAATGTAATACCTTAAAGCTCGGATCCAGTTTGCGTACAATCGCAGAGACCACGAAATTTGTTGGTTCACTAGCCCCAGCCTATTCCGTCTTGAAGCCCCTAATCAGCTATTTAGGGATACATCTTCCTTAGTGCTGTCATTTCAATTGAGACGTTTTCAACCTTTGCAACAGCCCACGGCTCGCATGGTCGGCATCGATCCAGCGACGCTAAAGACGGGCACTTAATGGAAAAAATAACTTCGATGTGGTCTGCATTAGCCAGTTTTCTTCTTGGTGTTCTTGGGTGGGTAGTTCCAAAACTCCTCATCGAACCGGGCAAGGAGATTTTCGATCTTCGTCGGGAAACACAGGAGAGTTTAATCATCTATGGCGATTTGCCAAAAGATGCCCCAGCAGACGAGAGACGCTTAGCTGCGGAAATATTCGAGACCGGCAAAAAGCGGGGGGTCAGGCTGCTTTAAAAGGCCTGTCGTTAGGCAAGGTCAATTCTGTGGGTCGTGAAATACCGCATACACGTTCAAGGTTGCCGTTGAAATAGGCGGTGCGATTATGCAGCATCAGCTGAGCACCCCAGCGAGACCACCGCATCTGGCGTTTCTTGCACATGCGGTGATTGATGAGCTGATTGACGGTGGACTCGATATGGGCCGTAGATATCGGCTCCCCGTGATGCCAAGCACGACCATAATCCACCAATGATCTGATATTTCCGCGAGTATAATGTTCGAGGTCCTGGAACCGTTTGTAGGCTTCTCTGATCCGTGTCGGATCGCCACCCGCGCCTTGAGTTGCATGGTGGCAAAGGATTTGCGCACCCAAATGCGATAGAGCGATCAGCCATCGGCCATGACGGATCGGCCGTGGTGCCAGAGGTTCCGCCTGACACTGTGCAAAGAGCGTTGGTAAGTGGCTCGCAGGGTCTGGCTATCGGGATCGGCATAATCGATCGTCCAGGAAAGGTTTCTGCCGAGCCATTCCATTCTCCGCCGCAGATGAAACCAGTCGAGCCGATGTTCGATCTGACCTGCGCCTTGGCGCTGGACCTGACCGTTCAGCCATTGGCCAGCCATCAGCCGCATGGCATCCTCCCCGTCAGACAGAATAGTCAGCCTTGTGGCTGGTCCGCGTCCCGCTGTACGAAGGGCTGAACGCACCCGTTCGCGTGCATGAGCGTCAAGATCGCGAACCGCGGCAAAGACTTTGGGCGATTGTTCAAGCGGTTCGATCTTGCCAAGGACGATTTCGAAATGCCGGCGTTGATTTTTCGAGCTTACCGCCCGGACAAAAGCGCCATCGATCCCAACAGTCATCTGCTCAACAGGCTTTTCGGCAAGCGGCCTGGTGGCGATTTCTGCTTGTATTTCCTCTTCGATCACCTTTCCGATCGCCACGACGCGATTGCGGGTGGTCGCCGCATTGAATGAGCCAATATCCGGCAGGAATTCGTTGAGGATAGCGGCAGCTTGCCGATAGGAATAGATGCTGCCCAGCTTGGCTTGCAGATACCGTAATTCAGGCGTTGAGCGATGAGGGAAAAGAGCCCCAACCGGAGAGGCGGCATTGGAAGCCCCACAACGGCAGTCTTCATAGCGGGGAGCATGCAGGCGCAAGTGACCAAAAATCGTATCGACTTTGCGGCGCCGATGATCTTTGATGGGTCACGCACGATCACAGCTGCTGCAAATCCGTGCCTTTGCGATGAAAGCCTGAACCTGATCGCAGGTGACCTCCGTCTGGATTTGACGGATCAGATATTTGCCGTCCTCATGCGTGAGGCCGAGGTCGGCTTCGGAGGCCAATTCCGGACGCTCGATATGGCCAATGGCCCTCGACTGGAGAACCCCTTCCTCATCTATGCGCTCAAGCTTCAAGGTCCATTGCATCGGAAACTCCGCGATAATCATCTCTCAAAAATAGCGGAGTTTCCCCTAGCGACCCCCAGCTTTTTGCCGGTCTCGGTTTTCTGCTTCATTCCTGTCATGGAGGCAAATTCTCACGGTTATCGGCAATCCGACAGCCATACGTTCTTTTCGGTCCAGGCTGATTGAAACTGGCGCAGGATATCCTTGCTTTCCTTGAGGGTGGGCCCGAAATCCTCGGCCGTCGCCGTTGCAAACTGCCGCTCCAGCTGACCGACTTCGTACTCGATCACCTCACCCCAACCGGTTGTCGCCTCCAGCTTGATCCGCCCCTGCATGACTTTCCTTCCCCTCGGGAAAGCCAATCATGCATCAGCAGAACTGTTGCCCTAACTTTTTTTCCCCATAATGACCCGGCAGGAGGCTTGACATATTCATAAATCAGAGTGATTTAATATAACCAAAGATAGATATAAATAACTTTTGAGGGAACGCCATGAGACTGAGGGGCATTCTGCTCGGCGCTTGCGCCGCCTTGACTTTGGCCGGACCGGCTGGAGCGGAAACGCTGACGATTGCCACCGTGAACAACGGTGACATAATCCGGATGCAGAAGCTGACGGATGATTTCAAGGCCAAGAATCCGGACATCGACCTGAAATGGGTTACGCTCGAAGAAAATGTGTTGCGGCAAAAGGTGACGACCGATATCGCGACCAAGGGCGGCCAATTCGACATTATGACCATCGGCAATTACGAGGTGCCGATCTGGGCGAAACGCGGCTGGCTGCTGCCGCTCGATAATCTTGGCGCGAATTATGACGAGGCCGACTTGCTGCCGTCGATCAGGGAGGCGGTGTCCAGCGGCGGCAAGCTCTATGCCTCGCCCTTCTATGGCGAAAGCGCCATGGTCATGTATCGCACGGATCTGTTTGCCAAGGTGGGCCTGACGATGCCGGCCGATCCGACCTGGGATTTCATCGCCGAGGCGGCGCGCAAGATCACCGACAAGAATGCCTCGGTCTATGGCATCTGCTTGCGCGGCAAGGCGGGGTGGGGCGAAAACATGGCCTTCCTCACGGCGCTTGCCAATTCCATGGGGGGCCGTTGGTTCGATGAGCAGTGGAAGCCGCAATTCGATCAGCCGGAATGGAAAAACGCTGTCGATTATTACGTCAAGCTGATGAAGGATGCCGGCCCGCCCGGAGCCTCCTCCAATGGCTTCAACGAGAACCTTGCGCTCTTCCAGACCGGCAAATGCGGTATTTGGATCGATGCGACAGTCGCGGCCTCTTTTGTCTCCAATCCCAAGGATTCCACGGTTGCGGACAAAGTCGGATACGCTCTGTTTCCTACCTCCGGCACATTCGATAATCATGGCAATTGGCTGTGGGCCTGGAGCCTGGCCGTGCCCGCTGGAACCAAGAAGGATAAAGCGGCGCAGAAGTTCATCACCTGGGCGACCGACAAGGCCTATATAGAACTCGTCGCCAGCAAGGACGGATGGGCGAATGTGCCGCCCGGCACGCGCGCCTCGCTTTATGACAATCCGCACTATCAGCAGGCCGCGCCTTTCGCCAGCCTGACGCTTGCGGCGATCAAGGCCGCCAATACCGCTAAACCTGCCGTCAAGCCTGTGCCTTACATAGGCGGACAATTCGTGGCCATTCCGGAATTCCAGGGCATTGGCACGGCGGTCGGCCAGCAATTCTCGGCTGCTCTTGCCGGTCAGGTGACCACCGACCAGGCGCTTCGGAGCGCCCAGCAATTGGTTACCCGGGAAATGACCAAAGCGGGCTATATCAAGTAAGCTTTCGAAGCATCTGGCTTGGACGGGCAGAAAACCCATGTTCCCGTGCTGCCGGCCTGAAACCGGCAGCACCTCCGCCGCGTGCGAGCTCGATGCAATGCCGATCCGTTCAATCTACCCAAGGTTCGCCATGGCGACGTTACACACCCGTTCGGCCGCGCGTCTGATGATGGCGCCCTCCGTTCTCCTCCTGCTGGCCTGGATGATCATCCCGCTGGCCATGACCATCTACTTTTCCTTCCTGCGCTACAATCTGCTGATGCCGGGCACGGAGGAATTCGCGGGTCTCGCCAATTATCAATATTTCTTGACGGATCCGGCTTTTTTCACGGCTCTCGCGAATACATTGTTGATCGTCGGCGGAGTGCTTCTGATCACGGTGATTGGCGGGATCGCCCTCGCATTGCTGCTCGATCAACCGATGTATGGGCAGGGCATCGTGCGCATTCTGGTGATCGCGCCATTCTTCGTGATGCCGACGGTCTCCGCGCTCGTCTGGAAGAACATGTTCATGAATCCGGTGAACGGCCTGTTCGCCTGGATCGCCGGTAGCTTTGGGCTGCAACCAATCGACTGGCTGGCGAGCGTGCCCTTGTTGTCGATCATCATCATCATCGCCTGGCAATGGCTGCCCTTTTCCACCTTGATCCTGCTGACAGCGCTTCAGTCCCTCAATGAAGAGCAGAAGGAGGCGGCGGAAATGGATGGCGCCGGCGCGATCTCGACATTCATTTACATCGTCCTGCCGCATATGGCGCGTGCCATTACCGTCGTCGTCCTCATTCAGACGATCTTCCTTCTCTCGGTCTTCGCCGAGATCCTCGTCACCACCAATGGCGGGCCTGGGGTGCAAAGCACCAATCTCACCTTTCTGGTCTATACGCAGGCTCTTCTTCAATTCGATATCGGCGGCGCATCGGCGGGCGGCATCGTCGCTGTCGTGCTCGCCAATATCGTCGCTGTCTTTCTGATCCGCCTCATCGGCAAAAACCTGGAGGCTTGAACATGGCGCGCCGCTATTCAGCTCGCCGCGAACTGGCCATGACCATCATCGCATGGACAGTTGGGCTTGCGATCTTTTTCCCCATTCTCTGGACCGTGCTGACGAGCTTCAAGACGGAAGCCGAAGCTGTTGCTTCCCCGCCTTCCTTCCTGTTTTTTCATTGGACGACCGAAAATTATGCCGAGGTCCAGAGCCGCTCGAACTATCTGGCTCATTTCATGAACTCGGCTGTTATTTCGCTTGGCTCGACCCTGGCCGCATTGGTGATCGCCATTCCCGCCGCATGGGCCATGGCCTTCTCGCCCACCAAGCGGACCAAGGACGTGTTGATGTGGATGCTCTCCACCAAGATGATGCCGCCGGTCGGCGCACTCATTCCGGTCTATCTCATTTTTCGCGATACCGGCCTGCTCGACACACGCCCGGGCCTCGTCATCGTGCTGACATTGATCAACCTGCCGATCGTCACCTGGATGCTCTACACCTATTTCAAGGAGATTCCGGGTGAGATCCTCGAGGCGGCGCGCATGGATGGGGCCTCGCTCCTCAAGGAGATCGTCTATGTCCTGACGCCGATGGCCGTGCCGGGCATTGCCTCGACGCTTCTGCTCAACGTGATTCTGGCCTGGAACGAAGCATTCTGGACATTGAATCTGACAACCTCGGAAGCTGCGCCGCTGACGGCTTTCATCGCTTCCTATTCGAGCCCCGAGGGCCTCTTCTACGGCAAGCTGTCGGCGGCATCCACCATGGCCATCGCACCGATCCTGATCCTTGGCTGGTTTTCGCAAAAACAACTCGTTCGGGGTCTCACCTTCGGCGCCGTCAAATAGGAAGAGCCCCATGGGCAGTATCTCACTTCAGAAAGTTGCCAAACATTTCGGCCCCTTGAAGGTCATTCCCTCGATCGATCTTGAAATCAACGATGGTGAATTCGTGGTCTTCGTCGGCCCTTCGGGCTGTGGCAAATCCACGCTCCTGCGGCTCATCGCCGGGCTGGAGGATGTCAGCAGCGGCAAGATCGTCATCGATGGCAAGGATGCGACCTACGCACCCCCGTCTCAGAGGGGGCTTGCCATGGTGTTTCAATCCTACGCGCTCTATCCGCACATGAGTGTGCGTTCCAACATCGCCTTCCCGCTGAAAATGGCGGGCATGGCGAAGGAAGAGATCGACCGCAAGGTGAACGACGCGGCCCGCGTCCTCAATCTTACCGATTATCTCGACCGTAAGCCGCGCCAGCTTTCGGGAGGCCAGCGCCAGCGCGTGGCCATCGGCCGGGCCATCGTTCGCCAGCCATCGGCCTTCCTGTTTGATGAGCCGCTCTCGAATCTCGACGCCGCTTTGCGCGTCAATATGCGCCTGGAGATCAGCGAACTGCACCAGACGCTGAAGACCACGATGATCTATGTCACGCATGATCAGGTGGAAGCCATGACGATGGCGGACAAGATCGTGGTGCTCAATCGCGGTCATATCGAACAGGTCGGATCGCCTTTGGAGCTTTACCGTAAGCCGGCCAATCTGTTCGTCGCGAGCTTTATCGGATCGCCGAAGATGAATTTGATCGGCGGTGCCTATGCGAGATCCAAACATGCGGCAACGGTGGGAATAAGGCCCGAGCATATCAAATTGTCGCGCCAGGGCGGTGTATGGAGCGGCACCGTCAGCGTGGTGGAACATCTCGGCTCGGATACGTTCTTTCACATCGATGTCGATGGCATCGGTCCCGTCACGGCGCGAACGGATGGTGACTTCGACGCCCACCACGACGACCGGCTCTTCCTCATTCCGGATGAGACCAAGCTTTACCGCTTCAATGAAGAGGGCGTCGCTCTATAGGAGTCATTCGCCCGAATGAAAGACAAAATTCTCCAGATGAACCGGCGGCTCTCCATCGCGCCGTTCCGGTTCCCAACTATGTGAGGACCGAGATATGACAGGCAAGCTCTCGCTCGCGGCATTGAACGAGATCGCGGCACCGACGGCGGTTCCCACCTATGCGCGCGAAAGCCTCTCCGCCGGCATTGTGCATTTCGGCGTCGGCAATTTTCACCGTGCGCATCAGGCGGTCTATCTTGACGAATTGTTCAATGCCGGTCAAGATCTTGACTGGGCCATCATCGGCGCGGGCGTCATGCCTTCCGATGCGCTGATCCGTGAAAAGCTGCTCGCGCAGGATTGCCTGACGACGATTGTCGAGCAGGACAATAACCGGACCGCCGCCCGCGTCACGGGGGCGATGATCGATATTTTGCCGACCGGCGATGCGGCGGCGATCATCGAGAGGCTGGCCGAGCCGGCGATCCGCATCGTCTCCATGACCATTACCGAAGGCGGCTATTACCTCGACGCGAATGGCGCTTTCAACCCGAAGCATCCGGCGATCGTCGAGGATGGCCGTCATCCCGAGGCGCCGCGAACGGTGTTCGGGCTGATCGTCGCCGGCCTCAAGGCCCGCAGGGAGAAAGGCATCGAGCCCTTCACGGTTCTGTCTTGCGACAACATTCCGCATAACGGCAAAGTCACCTATAACGCGGTCACGGGACTCGCGCGGCTCGCCGATCCTGATTTCGCCAACTGGATCGCCGCGAATGTCTCTTTTCCCAATTCCATGGTCGACCGCATCACGCCGGCGACAGGCCAGCGTGAGATTGATATTGCCCGTGAAGATTTTGGCATTGAGGACAATTGGCCGGTCTTCTGCGAAGAATTTCGGCAATGGGTGATCGAGGATAAATTTCCTGCGGGGCGTCCGGCTTTGGAGAAAGTGGGCGTCCAATTCGTCCTCGATGTTTCGCCCTACGAACTCATGAAGATCCGTATTCTCAACGGCGGCCATGCGGCTATCGCTTATCCCGCGGCCCTGCTTGACATTCATTTCGTTCACGAAGCGATGGAAGAGCCGCTCATCCGCTCCTTTCTCGCCAAGCTCGAACGCGAGGAAATCATTCCGGTCGTTCCACCCGTGCCGGATACCGATATCGACGCCTATTTCCAGTTGATCGAGCGGCGTTTCTCCAATTCGAAGATCGGTGACACGATCCCCCGTCTGGCGCAGGATGGTTCCAATCGGCAGCCGAAATTCATTTTGCCGACGACGAAAGACCGGCTGGCGCGTGGCGACGACGTCATCGGCCTTTCGCTGGTCTCCGCACTCTGGTGTCGTTATTTCGCGGGAACATCGGATAGCGGCAAAGACATTGTCTTCAACGATGCGAGCGCCGAGCGGCTGCATGCGGCTGCGCTCGAAGCGAAAACAGACCCATCGGCCTTTCTCGCCCTCGAAGATATTTTCGGCACCATCGGCCATTCGGAACTGTTTGCCCGACGTTTCTCTCACGCCCTCAAGACATTGTGGGAGAAGGGAACGCGCGAGACGCTGACGCTTTATCTAGGGTTAAGACCTAATCAACCCTATTTTGATTCAATGGCTTGGTCTAGGGTGGAGGCCAAGTCGATGGATACGAATTTATTCTGGTTCAGTGACAAACAATGGGCGAAGATCGTCCCGCATTTGCCGACGAACCAGCCAGGGCCTCAGCGTGGGGATGATCGCCGTATCTTGAGCGGGATCATGCATGTGTTGACAGCGGGCTGCCGCTGGAAAGATTGTCCGAAGGAGTATGGTCCCTTCAAGACGGTTTACAATCGCTTTGTCCGCTGGAGCGAACGCGGCATTTGGCAGAAGATTTTCGCGCATGCGGCCGCTCCCGAGGCAGCCCCAGAACAGGCCGCGTTGGACAGCACGCATGTGAAACTCCACCGCTGTGCGGCCGGTGGACAAGGGGGGCTGAAGCGCAGGCGATCGGCCTCACGAAGGGCGGCCGTAACAGCAAAATCCACGCGATCGTCGACCAGTTCTGCCGTCCCTGGGCGTTCATCCTCACGCCAGGTAATACCGCCGACTGTGTAATGGCCGAGGCCTGCGTCAGCCTCGTTCCGGGTATCAAGGAACTTTTGGCTGATAAAGGTTACGATACAGATGCCATACGAACCTTTCTCAAAGAGCACGGCATCAAGGCCACAATCCCCAGCAAGTCAAACCGCAAGAAGAAAATCCGCCACGACAAACAGGCTTACAAAGGACGCAATGTCGTTGAGCGCTGTTTCTGCCGTCTGAAGGACTTCAGGCGGATTGCCACACGGTATGACAAACTCGCACAGAACTTCTTTTCTGCACTCTGCCTCGTCGCTACCGTAGCTTATTGGATCTGATTTATTTGAGTCCTGACCCTAGAAAACCGCCTAATCGAAGAAGTTGAAGCTCAGATCTATCCGCAGGAACATGAAATCCTCGATATGCTCAAAAGCCATCGTGTGGAAGAAGCACGGCCACTTCTGGCCGTCTGGCTGGCCGAGCAGCGTGACCGCGGGACAATCGTTCTGGACGATGTTCATAGCGGCGCCCGTATGCTGATTGACATGATCTTTAGCGCGATAACTCCTAAACCGGACGACGAATGGCCTGATCGTGATGCCCGGCAGGCGCATATTCACCGGTGCATCGGCATCTTTCTCAATGGTGTGCTTCAGCGGGCACATTGAGTATCAGGACCGTATATCTGAAGGTCAAACCCAAAAGCAGCTCTCACCTTTAGAAGCAATCTGTATTTTCGGACCTGTCGCAAACTGTACATGTATCCGTAAAGATACCTCAGATTATTTGAGATGCCTTTGTCCGAGCCCGTCTTACCTCATCCCTCATCGGCCCCAACACAAGAGTCCTCAAAGGCGCTCTCATCCGGGTCCCAATGCTGTCAGGAATGATCATTATGAAGTCAGTCTTTGAGAGGCAAAATCGGTATTGCCCCCATCCCCTCTTGCAAAGCGGGCCACCTAATGCCTTAAAAACGGGTCCATCAGTGCAGCTACGGCGTCGAGACGTTCTGCTGGCCAGCGTAGGATCTCTAGTCGCCTACGGCATTGCCGGAGCCGCTCCATCGATCGAGACGGCGACCAGTCCAGACGTTGCTAGATTTATGGATATCTCACATTCCTTGACAGACCGCTCTAAGCTTGATCCGCGGATCGGAGCCGCGCTTTATGCGGGAATCGTCAACTCGGCGCCTGAGCGGAAGGCCCAGCTTACCAAGCTTCACGCCCTCATGAACACTGGGCGCCTGACCACCTCGGCTGACCTTGCCAAAACCGCCGAAAAGGTTGATCCGGCCCTGAAGGACGTGATCCATGACATCATGACCGGCTGGTACCGGGGTGTCGCAGATGGTAAGGTCGTGGTTTACCGATCCGCCCTGATGTTCGACATCACGAAGGACGCCATCTACCCCAAAACCTATGCCGCTGGCGGTCCATTCTACTGGACAACCCAGCCGCCCGAAGTCGCTCAGCCGTCCGGGCAGCCTGTGCTTTCGCCGTCCTCGTTCGTCGTGGAACCCACCTGAAAAATCCGGGACACTCTCATTCATGTCTTCCGATCAGAATGTTTCTGCCGATGTCGTGATCGTCGGCTCCGGTGTCGCGGGCAGCTCCATTGCTAATGAATTGGCGCGGGCCGGAATTTCCGTCATCGTTCTTGAAGCTGGCCCCCGCGTGGACCGTCAGCATTTCGTTGAGAACTTTCGTAACCTTGAGAACAAGCCGTCCTATCAGGGGCCGTTCCCGTCCACACCCTGGGCTCCGCATCCGCCGAACCAGATGACGCCCAACCAATACCTGCATACGACGGGTCCAAATGCCGAGGCCTATCAGCAGGTCTATCTTCGAATGATCGGCGGTACGACGTGGCACTGGGCCGGATGTGCCTGGCGCTTTCTCCCCTCCGATTTCGAACTCAAGACCCGTTACGGGCAGGGGCGCGACTGGGCGCTGAAATACGATGACCTCGAGCCGTTCTATTACCAGGCTGAGGTTATGATGGGTGTCTGCGGACCGGACCCTAAGATTGAGGATCTTGGCTCTCCGCGTAAGCAGCCCTACCCCATGTCGGCGCTGCCCATTTCCTACGCCGCGCAGCAGTTCCGCAAGCTCATCAGCAAGCAGACGCCATGGCGCATCGTGCATGAGCCACAGGCCCGCAATACGCAGCCCTATGACGGGCGTCCCACCTGCGAAGGCCATAACAACTGCATGCCGATCTGCCCGATCGGAGCCATGTATAACGGCAGCTATTCCGTCTATCACGCAGAGGCCGCCGGGGCGACGTTCATCCCCAATGCTGTCGCCTACAGGATCGAGCGTGATGCCGCCAACAGGAAAGTGACGGCGGTTCACTATTACGATCCGGATAAAGGGTCGCACCGCGTCGCGGGAAAGTATTTCGTCATTGCCGCGCACTGCATCGAGACGGCGAAGCTGCTTCTCGTCTCGGCGGATGACAAGAGCCCAGACGGTGTTGCGAATAGCTCGAGCCATGTCGGCCGGAACATGATGGACCATACCGGGGTGCAAGTCACGTTCATCAGTGGCGATAAAGCGCTCTGGCCCGGTCGTGGCCCGCTTTTGACGAACGTGATCGACACCTTTCGCGACGGCGATTGGCGTGGGGAGCACGGCGCCTATCTGGTGCATATGGTGGACGATAACCAAGTGGACCTCGCGACGCAGCTCGCGATCTCCAAGGGGTATGTCGGACACGATCTGGAAGAACAGATCCGCTATCTGGCCTCCCATACCGTTCGTCTGTTCAGCCATAACGAGGCCTTGCCGGATCCCGACAACCGCCTGACCCTCAGCAAGACGCACAAGGACGCGCTCGGTATCCCGCATCCGGAAGTCTATTATAAGCTGCCAGACTATACGGTGCGAAGCTGCGAGCATACGCGTGGTGTGTTCAGGCAACTCATCGGTCTTATGCACGGAACCGATGAGCAATGGACGCCGGGATATTTCCCGCAGGACCATCCCTCTGGAAGTACCATCATGGGCGCGGACCCCAGGGATTCCGTGGTGGATGGCCATTGCCGGACGCACGACCATGAGAATCTGTTCATCGCAAGCTCGTCTGTCTTCTCAACGGTCGGGACGGGCAACATCACCCTGACAGTAGCCGCCCTCGCGCTTCGTGTTGCTGATATGCTGAAAAGAGAACTACGCCATGCCTGATATCAAAAGTGCTGCTTTCTGGTCTTTTCTCATCAGCGGGGCATTTCTGGGCGGGACTGGCGCGCATACGGCACGTGCGGCGGACAACGATCAGGACCTCATGTCCCGGGGCGCCTATCTGGCGACCGCAGCCGACTGCGTCGCCTGTCATACCCGTCCCAGTGGCCAGCCGTTTGCTGGCGGCCTGAAGGTTTCAACGCCCCAAGGGGACGTGGTTTCCACGAATATTACGCCGGACCGCGAACATGGCATCGGAGACTATACGGAAGCCGATTTTGAAAAGGCTCTCCGTCGCGGTATCCGCAAGGACGGAACCTATCTCTATCCTGTCATGCCCTACGTGTCCTATGCAGGACTTACGGATCAGGATGTGAGGGCGCTATATATTTGGTTCATGCATGGTGTGCATCCGGTCGCGGAAAAGCCGCTTGAGACGCAGCTGCGCTTCCCCGCCAACATCCGCATGGCCATGGGGGTGTGGAACCTGCTAGCAGGAAGAGAGAAGCAGGAAACAGGAGACTCTTTCCAATATGATAAGCTGCGTCGCGGGCGTTACCTAGCGACGGCGCTCGAACATTGCGGGACCTGCCATACGCCGCGCAATTTCATGCTCATCGAAAAACAGGACCAGTATCTTGGCGGTGGCGCCCTGGCCGGATGGTACGCACCCAACATCACGTCGAGTAAAAGCGGCGGGATCGGGGATTGGAGCGAGGAAGACCTGGTGTCCTATTTCAAGACCGGGCGCGCGAAAGGACGGAGCCAAGCAGCCGGTCCAATGGGAGAGGTGGTCGAACACAGCACCAGTCACCTGACGGACGAGGACCTAGATGCGCTGGCCGCGTTCATCAAGCAGGTTCCGGCCCGTCATAATGAGGGGGTTCATCAGGCACGTGACAGCTTCGGTAAGCCGGTCGATACCCCGGACCTGCGTACGGGCGAACTGACACGGATTGACGACCTGAGCGAAAGGAGCGGAGCCGAAATTTATGACGGCAACTGCGCAGCCTGCCATGGACAGAACGGAGCCGGGACGGCAGACAACTATGTTCCGTCGCTCTATGCCAATTCTGTCGTCGGGTCGGAGCGTCCTGACAATCTCATCATGACAATTATCTATGGCGTGGATCGCACGACCCCATCCGGCCATGCCAGCATGCCGGGATTTGGTCGCAATTCCGATGTACAATGTTTGAGCAATGAGGAAATTGCGCGTTTGGTGAATTATGTGACCGCTACGTTCGGGAACCACGACCATCATGTGACGGCCGAGCAGGTCGCTGCCACCAGAACGGATCACCTTGAAAAGATGGTCTCTCATGTCTCAGTCAAAACCACGGCCGGGAGCGATCAGCGGTGATGGAGAGCATGTAAAACCATGGGGGACATTAGGCTGCGAGGGGCTGTCGCAAAATTTTTGATAAGGCGCGCGAAGGGCATACGGTACGTTGTTTTCAGGCTTTGTTAAGCTGTTGAAGACCCAAACAGCGTGCAAGCAGGTTATTTTGCTCACGAACGGTCCAATCGCAGGCAAAGCCAAATCCTTTGCGTAGCCACAGCATGGCCTCGAATCCCTTGATCGTCTGCCGCGCCGTGGCGAAGGATTGGAAACAACCCACCTTCGGCATGTTCTGCTTCACCCGGAAATGATCACTTTCGATCCCTTGCTGGAGATGTTTGGCCACTCGATGAACCGGATTTGGCCGGAGCAAGCCTTCCTCTTCGGTGGCCTTGATCGCTGGCGGGAAGGTCTTGGCGCCATCGGTGCCGATCCTGTCCGGAGCCAATAAGGGCTCATCTTTCAGCATCTTGCGGAAGAACCGCTTGGCCGAGGCCAAATCACGCTTGGCGGTCAAAAGGAAATCGACCGGGTTTCCATGCTTGCCGATCGCCCGGTACAAATAACGCCACTGGCCCTTGATTTTGATGTAGGTTTCATCGATGCGGATCGAGCCGCAGTGCGGCTTGCGGAAGAACCGTAATCTCTTCTCGATCTGGGGCGCATAGGCCAGTGTCCAACGGTTCAGAGTGCTATGGTCGACCTCGAAACCGCGTTCGAGAAACATTTCTTCGATATTCCGGTAACTGAGTGGATAGCGCAGATACCAGGAGACCGCCTGAAGGATCAGCCAAGCCTCGAAATGACGGCCCTTGAAATCGTCCTTGGACTGGCGCTTGAATTTCTCGACAAGGGTATTGAGGATCTCGGCAATCTCCACAAATGGGAGCCGCAAGTTCCTCCTTTTTCCTCAAGGGTTTCTTAAGCCCAAAAAATTGGCGACACCCCGTAGTTCATTGGCAGCCGCTTTGTGCGGCTGCCGGCTCTCTTGTTTGCGTTCCTTGGCCACGGTTACTCCTCCCGTTTCATTCCGTCAAATTAGACATACACTTGTTACTAACGCTTGCGCTGACCACTGCCATCAAGATCGCTGCTGGTTCCGCACCATCCAATCACCGCTACTCTAAATCGATCCCGCATTTCACTAAGCATTTGTAACAAGTGTGTTATCTTTCGCGAGAACATGCCGAGAATCCAAGACTTTCAGGCCCTCTAGTCGGCAAGCGTTTAAGGGTTTGAAGCAATGTTATGACGGCGCAGGGTAAGCTCATTCGTGTTTACAGTGAATGCGCCATCGATGAGCATAACGGTTTCCATTCTCTGCCTCGGCCTCGGATCGTCAACGAAAACTGCGATACGACCATTGGAATTGCCGTTATTCTTGACAGCATAAACTAAAGCCATCTCGATAGCGATCGTATAACGGCGTCTGCGATAGCGTCAGCTGTGATGCCGAAATGCTTGTAAAGATCTTTACTTGGTGCCGACGCACCGAAAGATGACATGCCGACGAAAAGCCCATCTTCCCCAACAACAGCGTCCCACCCGAAACGGACAGCTGCCTCAACCGCAATGCGGATCGGCGCACTGCCTATGAGAGCCTTCCGGACCTCTTGTGGCTGAGCGAGGAAGAGTTCTAATGAAGGAATCGAAACTACGCGAGCAGCAATACCTTCGGCAGCGAGCAGTTTATATGCATCTACCGCAATCTCGACTTCCGATCCGGATGCAAAAATCGTTACTTGCGGCTCTTCGCCTTCGCTTACCATCAGCTCGTAAGCGCCAGTTGCAAGAAGGTTTCCAGCACTATGTACCGTTCTGAGTTGTGGAAGGTTTTGCCGTGTCAGCACGATCACGGTTGGACCGTCGGTGCGCGATAATGCCAACTCCCATGCCTCGGCTGTCTCGATCGCATCGCATGGGCGAAACAGCCGGAGATTGGGAATAGCACGCAACGCCGCGAGGTGTTCAACGGGCTGGTGAGTTGGCCCATCCTCTCCAAGACCGATCGAATCATGCGTCATTACATAAACGACCGGTGCCCTCATCAATGCGGAAAGACGGATTGCGGGGCGGCAATAATCGGAGAAAACGAAGAAAGTGCCACCGACGGGGACGAGACCGCCATGCAAGACCATGCCATTCATAGCAGCCGCCATGCCATGCTCACGTATACCGTAATGGATATAGCGGCCTTCCCACGAGTCCGGCGTAATCGACTCGAATCCCTTGGCCTTAGTGTTGTTCGAAGGCGTCAGATCCGCAGAACCGGAGATCAGTTCCGGCATGATAGGAAAGATTGCCTCGAGCGCCAGTTCTGAGGCTTTACGTGTCGCGACAGTCACAGGATTTGCATGTAGCTTTTTTTTGTGTGCCTCGATAGCTTGTGAAAGACTGGCCGGTCTGGTACCTGCGGTACGTCGTACGAATTCGACACGCTTGTCGCTATCGAGTGCTGCGAGCCTCGCAGACCAATCATTATATTCGGTTGCGGAACGCTGGCCCATCGCTCGCCAAGCCTTCAGTGCGTCCGGCTGGACGCTAAACGGGTTCACGGATAGCCCAAGCACATTTTTTGTCGCGACGATCTCCTCTGGGCCAAGCGGTTCGCCATGAACCTTGTGGCTGCCTGCTTTCTTCGGGGCGCCGAAGCCAATCACGGTTTTGCATGCAATGAGGCTGGGTTGAGTAGATACCTTAGCGCGTGCAATTGCGGCATCGATTGCCTGTTCGTCGTGCCCGTCGATGCGCTCGGCTCGCCATCCCGCAGCCTCAAAGCGCTTCACCTGATCAACCGAGTCTGAAAGAGTCAACGGCCCATCGATCGAGATGCCATTGTCATCCCAAAGCATGATCAACTTGTTCAGCTTCAGATGCCCGGCGAGTGCGATCGCTTCATGGCTGATGCCTTCCATCAGATCGCCATCAGACGCCAGCACGAAAGTATAGTGATCGACGATCGCGTCGCTGAATTCCGCTTGAAGCTTTTTTTCGGCCAGCGCGAAACCGACCGAGGTCGCGAGCCCTTGGCCAAGCGGGCCAGTCGTGGTTTCAACACCCAGCGTATGTCCAAATTCCGGATGTCCCGGGGTGTTAGAATCAAGTTGTCTGAACCGCTTCAACTCGTCGAGGGTCATACCCTCAACCCCGGTGAGGTACAGCAACGAGTAGATCAGCATCGATGCATGACCAGCGGAAAGTATAAAGCGATCGCGGTCTGGCCACTTGGGTTTTGATGCGTTGAACTTCAGGTGTTTCGCCCACAGCACAGTGGCTACATCAGCGAGACCTAGCGGTGCACCAGGATGTCCGGATTTCGCTGCTTCTACCCCGTCAATCGCTAAACCACGCACAGCGTTTGCCATAAGATCGTGAACGGCACTGTTTTTCATATTGGTTACAGGTCTTTCGGATTGATGTTGCACCAAAATGTTATCTAGGATGCGATGATGATCCGCGTGGCTCAAACGATTTTCATGGCGATAAACGCGCGAAGTTTGTTGAGGTCTTCCGCAAACAGACGGATACCTTCGGCGAGCTTCTCAGTTGCCATGGCGTCTTCATTATGTTCGAAGCGGAAGGTGGCTTCGGTGAGTGCACCCTCCCTCCCAGATTGCGTGACGGTATTTGCGTCGAGCTTGCGAACAAGTACGCCTGTGGTGTCTTCGGCGAGTTGTTCGAGAAGCCCCGGCGCAATGGTCAGTCGGTCACAGCCAGCCAGCGCTTCGATCTGACCAATATTCCTGAATGAGGCGCCCATGACGATGGTTTCGTAGCCTTGGCTCTTGTAATGCTTGAAGATACGCGCGACTGACAGGACTCCAGGATCGGAATCGGGTGTATAATGCTCGCCAGTCGACTTCACATACCAGTCGAAGATACGGCCGACGAAAGGAGAGATCAGGAATACGCCCGCCTGAGCGCAGGCGACCGCTTGCGCGAAGGAGAAGAGAAGCGTCAGGTTACAATTGATCCGCTCTTTCTCGAGAATCTCAGCCGCCTTGATACCTTCCCAAGTGCTTGCGAGCTTGATAAGCACGCGTTCACGCCCAATACCGCGGCTTTCATAATTGGCGATCAAGCACCGCGCCTTATCCAGCAAAAGAGCTGTGTTGAAAGACAGATCGGCGTCTACCTCGGTCGACACGCGACCGGGGACGATCTTCGTCAACTCTGTGCCGAAGTTCAATGCCACACGATCGCACGTGGCTGCGATGATTGCGTCGCGGTCGCCAACTTGCCGCCGCCCCCATGCCACAGCCTCGTCAACGAGATGAGCATAGGTGGGGTTCGTCGCAGCTCTCAGAATCAAGGACGGGTTGGTCGTGCCATCGGTCGGCATGAACTGCCGGATTGATTCGATGTCGCCAGTGTCGGCAACGATGATCGACATGTCGCGCAATTGTTCAAGCTTGTTTTTTTGCACATTAGGCATTGGCCTCACATGAGCCTCTCTAGAACGGATGATTACATTTGCGACATCTGGGCGAAATTTCTGGTGGTGGCATCGTGCTCGAACGATGCGCGGAGGGCTCAGCGCATGAACCTCTCCAAACGCTTAGGTTCGCCCGGGGTAAAGATTGCGCCAGCGCTCGTATCTCTCCGCATAGGTCCGAGTGAAGGCTGGGGTCGGCACGATCGTCTCAAGAATTGCTGGCGGCCGACAGACCGCCGTAGGCGATTCGCCTGTCGCGGCAAGTCGGCCGAGCCTGGCGGCCCCGAATGCCGCGCCAACTTCGCCTTGAGCGACCCGGTGAAGCGGCAAGCCGAGCACATCGGCAAGGAGCGCCACCCAAAAGTGAGTGCGTGAGCCGCCCCCAATCACGGTAGCACTCTCCACCCGCGTGCCAGCCTGAGAGAGAGCATCAAGGCAATCGCGAATGCCATAGGCCACGCCCTCCAGCACCGCTTGTGTCAGAGCTGGCCTATCCGTTTCGTGCGCTAGTTCAGCGAAAGCACCACGGAGGCTCGCGTCATTGTGTGG
This sequence comes from Beijerinckia indica subsp. indica ATCC 9039, assembly GCF_000019845.1. Lineage (NCBI taxonomy): Bacteria > Pseudomonadati > Pseudomonadota > Alphaproteobacteria > Hyphomicrobiales > Beijerinckiaceae > Beijerinckia > Beijerinckia indica. Next base: position 118,451 of record NC_010580.1, read on the forward strand.
CGTCCGTTCCCCAGAGAGGTAAGGCTGGAATAATGCTACCCCTGGACCGCTCGGTCGCCGGGGTAATTCAGCGAGCAGGTCCGCTTCAGAACGGCCGACGATGCGCGCCCACCAGGACAGGCACGATGCAGCCGACAGCATCACACCCATTTGATGCCAAAGCCCAGGGAGTGCATGACAAAATGCATGAACAGCCGAGGAAGGATTAGCAGCAAAGCGATTGGTCGTTGCCCAGACTATACCTGAGGTCCCGAGCGAGACAAAGGCATCACCAGACCTAATCGCTCCGAGGCCTACAGCGCCCGCAGCATTATCGCCGGCTCCGCCGGCAACGACTGGCGGCGTCGTCATACCATAGCGTGCCGCGAGCTCCGACCGTAGCCGCCCGCTTGGCTCAGAGCCTTCGATTAGGCGGGGCATCTGTGCCCGGCTGAGGTCGGTCGCAGCCAAACATTCGTTTGACCAGTCGCGGGCCGCCACGTCGAGCCACAGAGTGCCGGCCGCGTCCGACATTTCGTCGACCTTTTCACCAGTCAGAGCAAGGCGAACATAAGCTTTCGGCAGGAGGACAGTAGCGATCCGACGGAAGATGTCCGGTTCGTGCTGACGAACCCAGAGGAGTTTAGGCGCCGTGAAACCCGACATAGCGAGGTTGCCAGTAATGACACTGAGCTCAGGGACGGCGTGCGTTAGCGTGACGCATTCATCCGTAGACCGGCCGTCATTCCACAGAATGCAGGGGCGCAGGGGCCGATCGTCCGGGCCCAGGAGCGTTGCACCATGCATTTGCCCCGAGAGGCCAATGCCTTCAACCCGCGCCAGGGCGGCCCCGTGTGACATTTTGAGGGCATCCAAAGTGGTAAGAGTCGCACTGACCCAGCTATCCGGATCTTGTTCAGACCAGCCAGGCTGTGGGCGTGATACCTGCAATGGTTCCGACGCAGTCGCGAGAATTCGCTCGTCCGCATCGACAAGTACGGACTTCACAGCCGAAGTACCGATATCAATGCCGAGAAACATCTTCGCTCTCCTGATATCGGGCGCGGCCTCCGAAGGATCCCTGTCTGGACAGACCCCGGGGGTCGCTCAGCAGTTGCTGCCCCGCCATTCGCTTGTAAGCGGAGGGCGTCACACCACGCTCCTTGCGGAAATGACGATTAAAATTGGACACATTGTTGTAGCCAACGTCAAAACAGATGGACGTGATTGGGACATTGGTCTCAATCAAAATTCTGCACGCACGGCCAATGCGCAGCTTGTGTACATATTCAACGAAGGTCCGACCCGTGTTCTTCTTGAAAAACCGTGAAAAGCCAGAGGCCGTCATACCGGCGATCTTGGCAGCGGCCACCATGCGCACCTCACGAGAGAGATTGCTGAGAACATAGGAAGTAATGTCTTCCATAATTTTGGCGGTACGCGGATCGAGGCTTGGCGCGTAATCCACGCCGGCCAAAACGGTCTTTTCATTCGAACGGGCAAGCATATCGATGAGCTCGAAGAAGAGTGTCAGGCGGTGGAAACCGTGGGCTTCACCGATCTTCTGCAGAATTGCAGCACCTCGCTTCGCCGTCGCCCCGTGGAATTCGAGGCCGCGCAGACCGAGGTTCAGAAATGAGCGAATCTCGATAAATTCCGGGAACATGGCGGCTGCGTGAACCAGCAGGCTCTCGTCGAATTGCAGGACGATGTCTCGCCTTTCGATGAACTCGCCAGGCGCGATATTGCTTACCCATACATGCGGCAGGTTGGCGCCCACGAGGCAAAGATGGCCAGGAGCGAAATCGCCGATGTAGTCCCCAATAAAAACTGTGCCGCACGAGCGCGTGATGAGATGGATCTCGAATTCCGGATGGTAGTTCCAGCGCGCTAGCGCGTGCGGAAAGCTATGGGCGTGCCAGCGGAATGACTGATCGGAATCACAAATGATATATTCAAGCTCGGGGCACTTTACGGCGCGATCAGACATTGCTTCGTCCTCGCAGGAGACGCTCGTGGACAGTGACCATTCGGTCTTTGGATCGAAGGCGATGCTGCGATTGCGCTGTGGCAATCATCTTATTGTACTCGCAGTGCCGCCGTCCGGCATTTCTTCGAGACTGACGATCATCCGGAGAATAGTCGACTTTGACCCAGCTCGGAGAGGATCGCGAATGCATTTTCCGCAACATTAAAGCTGAATCCAGGGTGAACTTAACCTTCCAGTAGCGCTTGATCACATGGCTGCGCATGACGATTCCCATATCAAACGAACTCGCCGTCGATCCGGATCTGAAGCTTGATATCGGTAGCACGGGCTTCCGCCGCGCGATCGAAGGCTTCGATGCTCCTGTTGAAAGGGAAGGTCTCGGAAATCAAGGGTTTCAGATCGACCTTGCCGGACGCGATGAGATTCAGGGCACGATCGAAGATGTTGGCATAACGGAATACCGTCTCCATGCGCACTTCCTTGGACTGGGCCTTAACGATATCGAAGGTGACCGGTTCGATCGGGCAGCCGACAAAGACAACCGCCCCGCCGGGCCGTACGGCATCGAAGAGGTTCGAATACGCCTTGGCGCTACCGCTCGCCTCGCAGACGATATCGACGCCCCAGCCAGCCGTCGCATCGCTAATTGTGGCGACAAGATCCTGTTGGGTGATATTGATAGGTGTAATCCCAACATATCGGCTTGCAATCTCCAGCTTCTGTTGCTGAAGATCTGCGATAAATACTTGACTGCAGCCGCCGGCAAGTGCGGCGAGCGCTACCATGATACCAATTGTCCCGGCGCCAATCACAAGCGCCACGTCACCGGGGACGATTTTTGCCTTTGTCGCTGCCTGCAACCCTATGGCCAAGGGCTCAACCATTGCACTTTCGCCGAAAGAAACATTCTCGGGTATTTTGTAGGTGAAGGCCGCAGGATGGATGACTAAAGGGGTGAGGCAGCCATGTACCGGTGGAGTCGCCCAAAATATAACTTCCGGATCAATATTATACAGCCCAAGCTTGGAAGCCTTCGAGTGTGGGTTGGGAATTCCTGGCTCCATGCACACGCGGTCGCCTGGCTTGAGGTCCTTCACTGCCGATCCCACTTCGACGATCACCCCTGAGGCTTCATGGCCGAGAATCATGGGCTTATCGACAACATAGGGTCCGATATGGCCGTGGGTATAATAGTGCACGTCGCTGCCACATATGCCTACAGTGTTGATGCGGATCTTGACATCTTGGGGGCCGATATTGAGCGGGAGATCGATGTCGCGCAGTGACAATTGACGCTTTCGCTCTAGCACTAATGCTTGCATCGTTCGATCCTCGGTTCCCTTCAAACTGAAATTCAAAAGCCTATTAGCACGCCAATGAACAGCACTGGCGCTGCATGAGTTCCTGCAGCCACCATATTTGCTATCTCAAAACGCCTAACTGCTAAGCAATATTGATTAATCGTCGGCGAAGTGCGTCCCTAGCGCAGGCTGGACCATCCCTTGTAGTCCGCAACGTTGTCCTTGGTGAGCAGGGTCGATGGCATTAAGATCATCGGGTTATCCGGCTTCTTGCCGTTCATGATCTCGTAGCCAATTTGAACAGCTTGTTGCGCCATGCCATAGGGATCCTGGCTGGCCGACGCCTGGATCCGCGTATTGCCGCCTTTGAATGCCTTCTCAATGTCTGGGGCACCGTCGACCGAAGCAATGAAGAACTCGTTGCGGCCAAACTGCTGAGCAGCGAGATCACTTCCAGTAGCCTGTGGGTCACAGACCGTAAAGACTGCATCAATTTTCCGATGACGGGTGAGATGACCCTGCATGATTTTCATGCCTTCATCGCGGGAGCATTTACCATTCTGATCGTCCGACAGGATCGTGATCTTCGGATTGTTGGCCAGGGATTTTCTACAGCCGGATACACGGTCAATTATCGACGATATTTGCGGCCCGTTCTGAATGATGATCTGACCGCCAGCGGCACCCAGCTTGTCAACTATGTATTGGCAGGCGATCTCGCCGGCCTGGACATTGTTGGTTTGCACCGTCGCATCGGCCCCAACCGCGGCGACGTCGGTCGCCATCACTACGATTCCTGCATTTTGCGCCCGCTTGATCGCCGGTGCGATCGCCTTCGGATCGGCGGCGGCGAGCAGGATTAGATCGACGCCCGAGGCAATGAAGTTATCGATTTGGTTGAACTGCTTGTTTAGATCGTAATTGGAGTCAACGGTGATAACCTTGACATCGGGGTTGATCTCTTTGGCCTTGGCCTCAGCACTCTGCGACAGGGCTACAAAATACAAATTGCCGAGCGAGCCTACCGAGACCCCGACAGATTTAAGATCCTTAGCCCCGGCGGCTCCCATCGCAAGGACGAGGATAGCACTGCCCATCAATAACTGCTTGATCATGGCGTTTCTCTCGAAATTGTTTTTGATTGTATGGTCCGGATGAGAATAGGGGGCAGCGATTTTCATGCTAGGGTGGAAATTGCCCAATACCTATACGAATTTGCGACGGATACCGGCGCGGTAAGGTTGTCCAACATGATCCTCGACAACTATGCCTGTCGGAAGGTAGCTAATTGGGAACGGTTTATATCTGTTTGGGGACTGGAAAGAATTTGGGGTAACAGGATTGTTGAGGCATGATCGGCTTTTCCGAGGGGAGGAAAAGCCATGCAATGGCGGATCAAGCTGGAGGCAACGACCGGCTGGGTGAAGTGATCGAATATGAGGTTAGTCAGGTGGAACGGCAGTTCTCAACGGCAACTGCAGAGGATTTCGGACTCACGCTCAACGAAGGAAAAGGCATCCTGCGCCAGCTGCAGGCCGTCATGGTTGCAAGCCAGATGCTGGAATTCAATGTCGCCAGCCAGGTTTGCAGAGCGTGCTACCCAAATAAACTCTTTATTTTTATTAACTTATAGGATAGTTCAAAGCTCGATTTTCGAGAGTGAAGACTTCATTCAAGAAGAATGATCGGCGCAATTGGGCTCGTGCAAATTTTGAATACGGACACGGGAAGACGTTTGAGACTGTGATTTTTACGCTCTGTTCACCAAGGGAAGTCCGAAGCAGACAGAGAGCAGGTTGTTCTGCTCGCGGACAGTCCAGGGACCGATGAAGCCGAAGCCTTTGCGCAGCATGGCCTCGAACCCTTTGATGGTTCGTCTGGCGGTGTGAAAGGATTGGAAGCAGCCGACCTTCGGCATGTTTTGTTTGACCCTAAAATGGTCGCTTTCGATGCCCTGCTGCAGGTGTTTGGTGACCCGATGGATCGGGTTCGTGCGCAGCAGGCCTTCCTTCTCCGCCGCCTTGATGGCAGGCGGGAAGGTTTTGGCACCATCGGTGCCGATATGATCGGGTGAAAGCAGAGGCTCGTCCTTCAGCATCTTGCGGAAGAACCGCTTGGCGGCGGCCAAATCACACTGCGCCGTCAAAAGGAAATCGACTGGGTTGCCGTGCTTGTCGATGGCCCGATAAAGATAGCGTCTGACCTTTGATCTTCACATAGGTCTCATCGATGCGGATCGAGCCGCAATGCGGCTTGCGGAAGGATCGCAGCCGCGTCTCGATCAGCGGCGCATGGGCCAAAACCCAATGATTCAAGGTGCTATGGTCGACCTCGAAGCCACGTTCGAGAAACATTTCCTCCAGATTTCGGTAGCTCAAGGAATAGCGCAGAGACCAGGACACCGCCTGGATAATCAGCCACGCCTCGAAATGCCGCCCCTTGAAATCGTCCTGTCGGATGGTCGATAACTGGGTTCTGTTCCAATTTGCGTGCTTGATTGGCTTGGTGGAGCCGAGCCCCACATATAGGGCATGCGGAAGAAGATCCATTTGGCCTTCGGGCTTGGCATTGCTGTCGAAAAGATCGACCATCGCGAGGAAGGCTGGGTGGTTTCAGCTCTCGCGTCTGGAACCCGCAGCTGTCCCGGCTGCGGTGTGGTCTCAACCAGGCGGCACAGTTGGCACGTCAGACACCTGCAGGATCTGCCGATCCAGGGGATCCCTGTGACCATCGCGCTGCAGCTGGGACGCTGGCGCTGCCGCAACGAGAGCTGCTCGCGCAAGACTTTCGTCGAGAAGATCTCGACCGCCTTTCCGTTTGCCCGACGGACCGCACGGGTCGGTGAGATCATTCGCCTCTTTGGCCATGCCGCGGGAGGCCGGGTTGGTGCAAGACTGTTGGACCGCCTTGCCATGCCAACCAGCCATAACACGGTCCTGAGGCATCTCAAACGGCATGCTTCGGCGAGCAAGCTCAAGGCTCCCCTTCGGATTGCCGCTATCGATGACTGGAGCTGGCGGCGGGGCGAAACCTACGGCACGATCATCGTCGATCTCGAAAGGCGGACCGTTGTCGATGTCTTGCCCGTTCGTTCCGTCGAGAGCACGGAGCACTGGCTCAGGCAGCATCCTGGCATCGAGATCGTCAGTCGGGATCGGTGTGGCCTCTATGCCCAGGCCATTCGGCAGGGCGCGCCCCAGGCCCAGCAGGTGACCGACCGGTTTCATCTGCTGCAGAACCTGCGGGAGGCCATCGAGCGCCAGATGGAACGGGTCAGCCGGTTTGCCGGTCGCTCTCTTCTGCCAGCGGGTTCTGACGCCAAACGGGAAGCACCCCGGCAGGCAAGCCGGGAAGCCCGATTGGCGTTATTTCAAAATGTTCACGAGCTACACTCGGCCGGAATGCCTATCACGGCGATCAAGGACAAGACCGGGCTTGCCCTGCACACGCTGCGCCAATGGGTCCGTCTGGATGACTTGCCGGCGCGCCGTCACCCCGCTCCGACCGCCAGATCACCGGCTTCTTTCAAGGATTTCCTGAAGCAGCAATGGGAGGCTGGAAACCGATGTGGACGCCATCTTCTGCATGATCTCCGCCATCGCGGCTATACGGGCAGCCGCTCTCACCTCTATCACTTCATCGCGGAATGGCGGCGGCTTGAGCCGGATGAGAGCAGGAACATCAAGGCGTCACCAACACCACATACGCCACTGGCGGAAACGAAAGCAATTGACCCAGTGACGGGCTGGCAGATCTCGCCGAAAGTCGCCGCAGTGCTGTGCCTGAAGCCGACGCGCTTGCTGACACCCCGTCAAGCACTCAAGGTCAAAGCCCTGAAACAGGCCTCTCCAAGCTTCGTCACCATGCGGGCTCTAGCGATGCGGTTTCGTGGTCTTATGCGCAGCAAGGAGCCATCAAAGCTCGAAAAATGGCTCGAGAAGGTAAGACATGCCGCCATTCTCCCTCTGCAGCAATTTGCCAAAACGCTGAGGCGTGATCTCGCCGCTGTCCGAAACGCTATTACTCAGCCTTGGAGCAGTGGGCAAGCGGAAGGACAGATCAACCGCTTGAAAACACTCAAGCGGACGATGTACGGAAGAGCTGGCAATGAGCTGCTCCGCGCTCGGATGATGCCGTTTGATTTCGTAAATGAAACTGTGAATGGAATGCCTGATCCTTGAGGCCGACTCATTAGAAAAGAAACGACAAAACAAAGTGTTCAGCGACAGCACTTTGCTGGGATAGCGATCTGAACCACTCACGCTGCACCGCACACAAAGCTTGAACGTGTGCTTACATTTTTTCCTGCCGCAAATCAGAATCCATCCTCTTGATATCGGCAGAAGAATTGATGCCAGGCAGCACGCAAAGTGGAACAGAACCCATTTAATGACAATCCGACAATGCCGCCTTTGGTCTTTTCCTCTGCATCGATACGACGGACCAGAACGCGGTCGTACATGGGACGAAACGTCGTCGGTTTCTCCTGACAAAATTTCAAATTTTCGAAAAAGCGAGGCTTGACCGCCTCGATCGGCGAGCTGGGAGCGCCCTCAAAAGAGTTCAAGAGCTTATTTAAAAAATAGCATTCTCGTGAGAGACTGCTAATGCTTGTTTTTAAGAAGATAGGCACGAAAAGGTGCAAGGTTGGCCTATCGCCAACCTTTGGTCTCTGCCGACCTATTCTCTGATTTTCAGTTAGGGATTAGCCGCCAGCACGGAAGGCTGCTGCTCTGCACGAGGCTGGTTGACCGGCAGGCTTTCACCATCATATGGTTTGGCCTTCACGGGGATTCCTCGGCAGCTCGCGATCAGGCGATAGGTCCAGACGTCATCGCCTTGTACTTCTTGGACGATGAGTTCAGTCCCTTGGGTCCAATCTGCTGTCTTATGGATTTGGTCAGGTGCGATCTGGAATGCCGACCTATCGACCAACTTAACAACACCGTTTCTGTAGGTTGAGAGAAGACTTATTCGAGCCATTTCGAAGCTCCATTGTTGCTCGCGTGACGCCCTTTCTCGTGTCGACGCCAGAAAAAATATTTTACACTTTCAGGCAAAGCAAGACCCTTGAAACCCACTTCTCGCTCAAACAAAAAATTCGGCAAAAAATTTTCGGTCGCCTCTTGATGAGGCGGAATACGCCGACCAAATCGATGCCCGTCAAGGCTGGAGGCCTGACAGAAAGGGCGCTGCTCCGGCAGCCTTAATCATATTGCTCAATGGAGGATGTGGTCATGAGAACCTTTGACGTTGCTCCCCTTTATCGTTCAACCATCGGCTATGATCGCTTGTTCGACATGCTGGATCATAGCACCCGTCCCGATTGGCCGCCCTATAACATCGTGAAGAAGGGCGATAACGAATATTGCATCAGTATGGCCGTCGCCGGATTTTCGCCGAGTGACATCAGCCTGACTCAGACGGGCACCCAGCTTCTAGTCGAAGGCACCAAGCGGAAGCAACCGGAGGCGTATGAAGTCCTCCATCAAGGGATTGCTTCCCGCGACTTCAAGCAAACCTTCAATCTCGCCGATCACGTGAAAGTCGTCTCGGCTGATATCGAGAACGGTCTCCTGATGATCGATTTTGTCCGTGAGGTTCCGGAGGCCTTGAAACCTCGGAAGATCGAAATCTCCCAAACTCGCATGGAAGGCGGTGCAGAGCCAAAACAGCTGAAACAGAGCGATGAACCTGTAGCGAAGGCGGCTTAAACTCTTTGTTCACTACTGATGCTTCCCGAATCTTCTCCGGGAGGCAGAATTGGTGGAGATCGGAGATGGATACAGAGGCAGTTTTTCATTCTTCAACAAATGTTACGACCCTGTCGCGCTGCTTTTACGATCCTGATGAGGTAGCACGCGACTCCAGCCTGAGCCTCAACGAGAAACGGGAGATTCTGGCAAGTTGGGCATCGGATGCAAGGTCGATAAAAAACCACCCGGCCTATAGGCTCATCGAGAGCGGGCAGATTGTTCCGCTCGATGAAATATTGAAGGCGATCATTCGGCTTGACGGTGAAAGTCGAGTGCAAACCGGTCATCTATGGCGCGATCAAAAGAAGGACGACGAAAGCAAGTCGGATGAAATTGACGACGATGACCCGGACGATGATCCCCCTCCTGTTCCAGCAGGCGGATTCATCCCCTGGCGTCCCAGGCCGCCTTTAACTCCGGAAGTTGCTCTTTGATTCCGTGCCCCTGGAGCCGGTTTTTTGACTGGGTCCAGGGTAGTTGGAAGGGTCGTCGTCGACGTCGTCGACGACGAATGGGCATCAAAACCGGAGATAAGGGCAACCCTTTTATACGGGCGCGTTGCAAATTATGAATACGGATACAGATCGGCGTGTGCAAGCCTGATCTTCATACTTTGTTAACTTCTAAAAGTCCGAAACAGACGGAGAGCAGATCGTTCTGCTCGCGGACAGACCAGAGACCGATGAAGCCGAAACCCTTGCGCAGCCAAAGCGTGGCTTCGAAGCCTTTGATCGTTCGTCTGGCGGTGGCGAAGGATTGGAAACCACCAACCTTGGGCATGGCTTGCTGCAGGTGTTTGGTGACATGATGGGTCGTGTTTTGGCGCAGCAGGCCTTCCTTCTCGGCCGCCTTGATGGCGGAAGGGAAGGTCCTGGCGCCATCGGTGCCAATGCTGCCAGGCGAAAGCAGCGGCTCATCCTTCAGCATCTTGCGGAAAAAACCGCTTGGCGGCGGCAAGATCACGCTGGGCTGTGAGAAGAAAATCCACAGGATTGCCGTACTTGTCGATGGCCCGGTACAGATACCGCTACTGGCCACGGATCTTGACATAAGTCTCGTCGATCCTGATCGAGCCGCAGTGAGGCTTGCGGAAAAAACCGCAGCCGCTTCTCGATCGGGGCATAGGCCAAAACCCAGCGGTTCAGGGTGGTGTGATCCACTGCAAAGCCACGTTCGAAGAACATCTCCTCCAGATTTCGATAGCTCAAGGGATAGCGTAAATACCAGGAAACGGCCTGCAGGATCAGCCAGGCCTCGAAATGCCGAACCTTGAAATTATCCCTGGACGTGCGCTTCAGCTTCTCGGCAATGGCGTAGGAATCATGGCTGGCCTCCTAATCGAAGGCGTAAAATCCGTCTATTTCCTCAACACGCCGTTAACCATAAGATTTTGCAACAGGTCCCTGAAATCGGGGTTCACCCTTCTGACCGCCGACGTCAGCGATTTTGATTATCTGCTTCAATTGATGCCGACAAGGCGCTTATTGTTTTATCGCCGATCCTCATAATCACGCGGCATGGAATTGTCAGTCTTGCTGGCGGACCACGTCGTAAAATTTGCGCACTAGTATAGGTTATCGATAAGCAGTCCTGATTGAATACCTTCAGGTTAACCGGCTCACCCGCGTGAATTATGGACAGCGCCGTCACGAGGGAGTGCCGGCTTCACTGCCTTCGTGGAAAGTACGGTCAACGAGATCTGTCGAAGCGCATGATCAAGAAGCAGCCTTTCATCGATGTGCGCGTTTCTGTGCGCGATAACACGCTCCGTAGGTCGTTCAAACATGTCTATCCCGCATTTCAGGCAAAGAATGATAATCACCGGGCGTTAATTGCAGCCTGATGACCCCACGATTTTACATGCTCTTTTTGTCGTATCGCGTTGTCACTCGTCTGAACTGTTTGAGCGGAGAGTTGTTGAAAAAACGCTCAACAAGATTACGCTTTCTTATAAAGCTTAAGGACCCTGAACCTTGCGATTAGGCTTTGGCAGAATGACGATTTCGCTGCTTTGTTTGGTGATCTTATCGTGGAGATGATTAACATTATAACCTTTGTCGGAAGCGGTTGCGTCCGCTTCAAACACCTCGATGAGTTCGCATACATAGACAATATCATTTTCCTGGACCGGGGTCGCCGATCTGCGGACTGGATTGCCGAGCGCATTATTGTTCGCATGGATTTTGGTCCTCAAAGACCGTTGGGAGCGACTAAGACCTTGGCATTCAACCCCTTTTTACCTGACGGGCGCCGGCCGCGTGTTTATGCATACGCACGATGGTCGAGTCGATCATCAGCCATTCCAGGTCGACTTCACGCGCCAGTGCCTCGAATATGGTATCGAGAACGTCCATCTCGATCCAACGACAAGAACGCCGCTTGACGGCGTGATATTCACCAAGCCATTCGGAATGGTCGCGTCCCCGAACGCCTCATCCACAAAAGCGCGTTCACAAAACGCTTGTTGTCCCTGTGTGGTCCACGCTTGCCCTTGCCGCCGCTGGGAACCAAAGGCTTAAGGCGCTCCCACTGATAAAACTTAAATTGTCACTACCGCCTAAATCGGCAACCTTTTCAAGAATACGGAGTTGCAATCAAACCCGATTTCCATGCGATGGAAAAATCATCATGAAACAGGAAAAGGAAGAAAAGGAAAGCGCCGATCCCAAAGGTCAAACCGGAGCCAAAAGCTCATCGGACGTTACCGGAGAAGACGCCAAAAAACAGGACGCTATATCGATGTTGAAGGCGGACCATCGGGAGATAGAGCAATTGTTCGACCGATACAAAGCTGTCTCTCGTCGGGCTGACCGCGCGAAGATCGCGAAGGAAGTCTGCAATGCGCTGACGATCCATGCGATACTGGAGGAGGAAATTTTTTATCCTGCTTGCCGTGAGCTTATCGACGACCAACCGCTCGACGAAGCACAAGTCGAACACGACAGTGCGAAGGTGCTCATCGAAGAGCTGATCTCCGGAAGACCCGAAGACCCTTTTTACGATGCAAAGGTCAATGTATTAGCCGAACAGGTTAAGCAGCACATTCGAGAAGAAGAAGGGAAGCCCGACAGCATTTTCGCAAAGGCCGAGGCTGCCGGAGCCGACTTCGTCGTCATTGGCGAAGAGCTTAAGAAGCGCAAAGCGGAACTTTTGAGCAAGGCTAGCCGAGAGACGCTGCAAGCGGAACCGTGCTCATTCAAAGCCCTTGCAAATCTCACCAAGGAAGAAGACATGGCATCTTATCAACGCGGCCGAGACTATGAGGAGCGCGGCCCGTCGCGCTCGCGTTATGATGAAGAGACAGGTCGGCGGCGGGACGAGCAGGGCCGCTTCATGAGCAACGAGGATTATGGCAATCGTGGTGGACAAGAACGCAGGTATCGCGTCGGGTCCGAGCGCGATGAATACAGCCGTTCCTCGAGCGATCGCGACCAAGGTTATCGTTCGCGTCCATCCTATGAAGACGAGGAATATTCCTCACGCGGCCAGCGTATGCCCGAGCGCGACGAATATGGTCGATTTGTGAGCGATGATGAGCGTCACGGCCAGAGTTATTCCCACGGACGCGATTACGAGAATGAACGTCGCGGGTCTCGCAGCCATGGTGGCTGGTTTGGGGATCCCGAAGGCCATGCGGAAGCCGCCCGCAGAGGTTGGGACGAGCGCGAGGGCGAAGGCCGCGCTTATCGCGATGAGAACGAACGCAGAAGCTCGTCGCAGGGAAGCGGACGGCGATACGAGCAGCGTTCACGGCAGGAGGAGGATGACGAGCGACGCCAGGGCAGCGGACGCGATTACGAGGATGAACGTCGCGGCTCTCGTAGCCACGGTGGCTGGTTTGGGGATCCCGAAGGCCATGCGGAAGCCGCCCGCAGAGGTTGGGACGAGCGCGAGGGCGAAGGCCGCGCTTATCGCGATGAGAATGAACGCAGAAGCTCGTCGCAGGGAGGCGGACGGCGATACGAGCAGCGTTCACGGCAGGAGGAGGATGACGAGCGGCACCAGGGCAGCGGCTGGTACGGAGATCGGGAAGGTCATTCAGAGGCGTCCCGTCGAGGCTGGGAACATCGGCGATAATCAGGTCGAAGCAGAAGCAGGCCGCGATCGATGCCCTCATTAAGGACCCGCGCGCGGGTTGGTCGGACTTGAGGACAAGACCGTGCTCGATGCGGCCTCATTGCTTCGAGGCAGCAGGCCAGCGCAGATCCGGACCTCGTTTGGTACGGTGCAGTCGTGATGGCTCATACTCTGCCGCTGCGTCAATTCCGGTGAAACGCCAGAGCTTCGCTCTCGAGCGATGCGGCGATCAAATCTTGCAAAACACCCTCGTTTATCTCTTCAGTCCAGACCCTAAAACGGGTCAGACTATGCGGTCCGAACGATGTGACCATCGCCACATCTATGGCGTCCCGTCCGCGCGCAACGGGGATCCGGCCGATGCGCGGAGTATTGTGTCTTGCATCAAAAGTAAACCAGCCGCCATCAAGATAAACTTCAAACCAGGCATTATAGTCCATTGGCGTGGGATTCGATGGCACACCAATATCGCCAAGAAAACCATTGGTATAACGAGCGGGGATGTTCATGCAGCGGCAAAAGGTAACGGCTAGATGGGCAAAATCGCGGCAAACGCCTTTGCGTTCTTCGAAGGCTTCATAGGCGGTGCGCGTCGCGCGGGCATATTCATAGCCGAAGGTCAGATGATCGCAGACGAAGTCGCAGATGGCTTGAACACGGTGCCAACCGCGCGGTGTTGAACCAAAAAGCTGCCAAGCGATATCACCAAGCTTATCTGTTTCACAGTAGCGACTCCCAAGAAGATAGACAAGATAATTGCTTGGTATTTGTTCCATGACAACTTCCTGCGCGTCTAACACCACGGGATCTGGCAAGCCGCTATCATCGATGACTGCATCACAGCAAATCGCTAAGTCGCCAGCAGGCGCTATGAGTCTGCGTACGTGATTGCCGTACAAATCGATATAGGTCGATGAGTCGATCTGCGGTGTCGTGATGACCGGGGTCTCGTAGCGGATATGATGCGCGCGCTCTCGATGCGCGTCGAGCATGCACAGCATAAAGGTCGGTTGTTGACAATTGAGCGTCAATTCATAGCCGTATCTGATGAGCATCATTGGATCCAATAATTGTTTAGGTAAGGATCGCAAAAAATGACAACCTCATTCTCCTTGCGTTTTAGCAATTCTAGGACATGGCTTTTCTCTTTGCAGATAGCCAATTGTACGCTCGCCAAAAGTCATGAATTTTGTGGTAAATAATTCTCCAGCCAGCTTTTGGTTCACGCCAACCCCTCAGTTGTTCAGGGTGGTGGTAATAAAGCCTCATATAGCGGCCTATTTGCATGGTGGAGCATGAAAGAAGGAGACGACGCACGGTGAGGTCGAATCCTTGAAGGAAATTAATCCACAACTTATTCAAGAGATCGAAGAATTCTTCATCCAATATGAAAAGCTGAGCGGAAAGGATTTCCGTATCGTCGGCCGTTGCGGGCCAAAGTCTGCCCATAAGCTGCTGGAGGCCGGAGCGCAGCGCTGGGCTAAAAATCCAACTGCGACGTGTTCGCAAACACTCCTTTCAGCTGAGAAAGATGGTTAAGATTGTTCGAGCTTTGGATCAACCATGGCAATGAACCGAAATGAACTCCGCTTTGGTCGTCTCTCTTGCTCATCACGCCATATCTGCGTCGATATACAGAAACTATTTGCTGAGGAGACGGATTGGAGGACACCTTGGATGGATCGCGTCCTTCCTTCTGTGTACCAGCTGGTCGCTCATCATCCCAGCCAGACAATCTTTACTCGTTTCATCCCAGCCGAACACGCAGGCCAAGGGATTGGGACATGGCGGCGGTATTATGAACGTTGGTCGTCTATGACAATCGAATCACTCGGCATAGCGATGATCGATCTTGTTGCCGAACTCGCGGCTTTAGTGCCGCCCGCAGAGGTCCTTGACAAGCACGTCTATTCGCCTTGGTTCGAGTCGGACTTGCATGCGCGACTACAACACCAATCTGTCGATACCTTGATCATCTCAGGCGGCGAAACCGACGTCTGCGTTTTGAGTACCGTCCTGGGGGCGGTCGACAGAGGCTATCGTGTGGTACTCGCCTCCGATGCACTCTGCAGTTCTTCGGATGAGGCGCATGATGCGGCGATCAGGGTCTACGAGACTCGTTACAGCCAACAAGTCGAAGTGGTAACGACCAATCTCATCCTTGAGAATTGGAAGTGAGTCGCCCGTGGCGTTGTCCAGCGTGCCAAAGCGGCCATCCCTAATAATGAAAGAGCATCAGCAGAATGATGATCGGGATTGGAACTCCCAGCATCCATAATAATATTCCGCGTCCCATTTCATCACCTCTTGTTTAACGCCAACGGGTAAAGATACTCACGCCCGCATAGTTCTTGCGATGTTGACCGCCAATAGTCGCCGCCCACCAAGCAGCAGCAGCACCAATCGCTGAAGCGGCTGCCGATAGAAAGGCGGCTAAAATTCCCACCTTCCGCTTCGCATTCGCTGTATCTCGAACATCCGTGATTGCATAATCGACGCGCTTTTGGGCATCCACAGGAGTGAGGCCCCGATCCGTTACTAAGCGGACGAGATAGTCTCGGTCCGATGCGGTGACAGCGCCATTGTAAACACCGGATTGAAGAATAGCCGCAACTTCGCGACGAAGACCTTCATTGTAGGGGGTCTCAAGGCGTTCGCCTCGTAACAAAGCATCAGCCATATAGAGTGAATGGTCGGTTTGCTCAGGTGTTTTTGATTGCGCTTCACGCACAATATCACTCAATGCCGTTGAAACTATCACGCCGACGAGCAAGGTTGTCAGTGCCCAAGCTATGAGGCCGTGCGCACCATCACGTATTTCGCTTTCGTAGGTGCTAACGTCCGGTGTCACATGACGCATCCGGCCTGCGATGT
Source organism: Beijerinckia indica subsp. indica ATCC 9039 (assembly GCF_000019845.1). Taxonomy (NCBI): domain Bacteria; kingdom Pseudomonadati; phylum Pseudomonadota; class Alphaproteobacteria; order Hyphomicrobiales; family Beijerinckiaceae; genus Beijerinckia; species Beijerinckia indica. The sequence goes on from NC_010580.1 coordinate 134,428, forward strand.
ATCCGGCAGCAATATAGCTGGAGACGACGACCCAGAGTGTCCAGATCGTAATGGCTATCACCGTGGCTTTTGCTGATAGACCTTGCCCTAAATAGGGAGAGGTAATCGCTAGGCCAATTGCTGATCCAAACGGTGTCAAAGTCACGAAGATTGCGGTTCCAACAAGAGCACCAGCAATGATCGCCGGCCATCCAAGGTAGCTGGAGGCCAAGACTTCCGTCATGGGAACAGCGGCAACAGGTCTTAAATTCGTGTTGTCCATTCGTTCCTCTTTCGGTTTGTCCTATAATCTAAGGATCGCCTCATTATATATTACCGAAGTCCAAGTACCGATAATATAAACATGATGACGACAATCAATCCTACAATATAGATAATTCCATTCATGCTGAATTCCATTCAAATAGATTGAAACGGTGGCAACAATTGACGCATATATTCGCTTCGTTCATTGAACGCTTTCTCACTGCTTATTTTTAGATGAAACTGATCAGCTCAAGTTAAAAGAGCTGGTCTGTTTGAAGAGAGAAGAGAATTGTCTGCAGCTTCACGTTATTGATAACCTTCAACAGCGCACAGTGCTTAACCAACCATCATCATCACTGATGTGTTCCATCTTCACTTCAGATAATCTGTTGTAGCTGAAGCGAAAGTGTCTAGGGTCAGCAAATACAGAAAGCGTCTGACATACAAGCTGTACTGCAATGTTGTCACACAGCACAGTGCCAAGCATGCTTGAGGGGATCACACCTTGGAGCCTGATGATTCCTCAAGACAGGCATTGTCCATTATAAAACGCAGGTACATGTCAGTCGTCACTCGCACTCGAGGTCCAGGGGAGATCGGTTAGACAGAAGGAACAAGAGCTTGTTCCGCTCGTTTAACGATGACTGATAAGATAGCTTTGCTGGATGATAAACGGGAGGATATGGCAATGGTCCAATCTGGAGGAAATTTGCAGGATCTCTTTCATAGGGAATTGAAAGATATTTATTTTGCGGAAAAGCAGATTTTACGCGCTCTGCCAAAGATGGCGCGCAACGCACGATCGAGTGAGCTTCAGCATGCTTTTGAAACTCACGCCGATGAAACGGAACAGCAAATAGAACGCCTTGATCGTGTCTTTGAAAGCATCGGTCAATTGCCGCGCGGCAAAATCTGTGACGCCATCATCGGCCTCCTTGATGAAGGCAAAGAGATCATGGAAGAGTTTGCAGACACCGAAGCACTCGATCCAGGTCTTCTCGCTGCGGCACAAAGTGTCGAGCATTATGAGATCAGTCGCTATGGAACATTAAAGGCATGGGCAGATCAGTTAGGTCCTGTTGACAAAAGTAGGCAGCCAGATTTTTGCGGCGGCGATGGCGAGAAATTTGAGGAATGAGACTGCGGTTTTGTCGTAGCGCGTGGCTATACGGCGGAATTGCTTCAAGCGGTTGAACATGCGCTCGATCCGGTTGCGATCTTTATACAGTTTGAAGTCGTAACTAACGGACTCCTTGCGATTGGCCTTGGGCGGGATCACTGGCAATATTCCCTTCAAGAGCAGCGATGCGCGAACCTCGTCGCTGTCATAGCCTTTGTCGGCAAGCATGGCTTTCGGCTTGGCGACGGGCATGCCCAACAGAGCCGGCGTAGCTGCGTAATCCGAGGTTTCGCCGCTGGTCAGCACGAAGCCAAGAGGGCGGCCATGACTGTCTGCGCGGGCGTGGATTTTCGACGTAAAGCCGCCGCGGCTTCGACCAAAGCCCTCCTTATGCGTCCCCCTTTTGCGCCGGCGGCCTGCGAATGGCCCCGAACAATGGTGGAGTCGATCATATGCTGCCAATCATCCGCCAGGCCGAGTTCGACAAGCGTTTCGAGCAGCGCATCCCAGACGCCTTGCTCGGCCCAACGGCGAAATCGCACATAGACCGAGTTCCATTTACCGTATCGCTCGTGCATGTCCCGCCAAGGGCAACCAGCGCGCAAAACGAAAAGCATCCCATTGAGAAAGCGCCGATTATCCTGCGCCGGCCGCGCCCATCGTCCACGCTCGGGCGGTAGTAAAGCCTCGATGATCGCCCATTCCGCGTCGCTCAGATCGCCCCGATTCAAGTGTGCCTCCTTCCAAAAGGCATCTTTGAATCAGTGTTCTAACGATTTGGGAATCCCTTTTGTCAACAGGGCCTAGGGCTCACCGAAGCAGCCCAGCTCCTTGACGCGACACTCGTTGAGGAAAAGAGAATGGATGAGATCCTCACCAAAATTGCGATGGTTAGTCTCAATGAGCAGGCAGCTTGATATTTACTGAAGAGATGACCGCGAAGTGATGAGCCTATCCATTACTGACAGGCTCATCTGAGCTGACTCCATTCGACGCAATCATAATATTAAGAAACGGCACCGAGGAATGGGTTTAGTGTTGCTCTTCGAGATGCATTGCCTCACGCCTCAGATATTGCGTCGTGATTTCAGGTAAGTGTGCTCTCAACCACTGAGCCATATTTTCTTCTTGCGCGAGAATAGCTTCGCAAGCCGAACGGGTTTCATGATCCCCAAGTGCCTCAGCGGCAGCGATGAGAACCGTATAGGAAGCGATTTCCACTTCCTCGAAACTGTAACTCGCCATAGACCCTTTGATAACCTCGTCTCCAGCAAAAACTCCGCCAAAACCTTGAGTCATGGCTACAAATTTAGCAGCAAGATCTTTGATCGTCGATGTATCTCCTCCGCGCCGTACGATGCAACGACGAATAATCTGAACTTGCTGGCGTGTCTCTTCAAGGTGACGTTCAATGCGGGATTTGAGATCAGGATAATTTTCAACGCGACCCGCAAATGAGCTAAGCATTGTTTCAGCTTGTTGCTCCATAGCGTGGGCATCGCGCAACCATTCCACTAAGTGTTCTTCGGCGGTAGCCATCGGAATCTCCATCGGGGTGCTTATGGAATGATCGCAAACGTGTTATTCACCCGATCGTTCCGTCTCCGCGGTAAGGTATCAGATTGATCTTCCGTGCTTATTTTCCACAAGCATAGGAAAATGAATGGTGAGGTCTATGTTGCAGCGCAGCTGTAACGGCGATCGTTCCAACATTTGAAACAGCCTATACAATAACTAAGTATAATATAGCTTAAATATTCTTGGCGCTATTTGATAGTTAGAGCGGATTTCGAACGAATTGAATCACGTTGAGGATTCCCTTGAGACACGATTTCTGATTCAGAATCCGTGCTGGTGAAGGAGGCCGGCATGGATGGGCCACGCACTATCGATGGATTTGCGATCGCGCTTGTTGGCGGCGATTGATGGCGGGATGAGCTGCCGTGCGGCGGCGACGCGTTTTGGGGTAGCACCCTCGACGGCGATCCGCTGGCAGGCGCAGCGACGCGAGACCGGCGACTATTCGCCCAAACCCCAGGGCGGGGACATGCGGTCGCACCGGATCGAGGCGCGTCGGGCGGATATTCTAGCCGTCTGGGAAACGCGCAAGGACATCTCACTCGAAGAATTGCGCCTGGTGCTGATCGAGATCGGGCTGACCGTCTCCGTGGCGGCTCTTCACCGCTTCTTCGTACGACACGGCATGACGCGCAAAAAAAGACTGGCCATGCAATCGAGCAAGATCGTCCCGACATCCTGAAGCAGCGGCGCCACTGGTTTGATGGCCAGCTCGATCTGGAGTCGGAACGCCTCGTGTTCATCGATGAAACATGGACCGCCACCAACATGACACGTAGCCACGGGCGCTGCGCGAAGGGCGAGCGTCTGCGCATGGGCTTCCCCCATGGCCATCGCAAGACCACCACGCTGGTAGCCGGGCTGCGCACCAGCGGCATGGTGGCGCCGATGGTCCTCGATGGGCCCATCAACGGCGACTGGTTCGAGGCCTATGTCACGCAGATCCTCGTGCCGGAATTGCGCCGTGGCGACATCGTCATCATGGACAATCTATCGAGCCATAAGCGCGTCTCGGTGCGCGAGAGGATCGAGGCGGCAGGGGTTGCCTTGCTGTTCCTCCCGCCCTACAGCCCCGACTTCAACCCCATCGAGAAGGCCTTCGCCCGGCTCAAAGCCATGCTCAGAAAAATCGGCGAGCGCACCGTGAGCGGCCTCTGGAAGCTGATCGGAAAACTCGTCGACATCTTCCGGCCAGACGAATGCGCCAACTACTTCAGATCGTGCGGATATGATCCATAGTGATCGGTAAACGCTCTAAAAAATATATTGATAGTATCGCTTGTGTTTTGTTTTATAATTAAGTGACCGCATCAAGCAGCCTTGATGGGGTGTGAGGAATACAAGAAGGCAGGCTCTCGGAGAGATGGAATCGAAAGCAAAAACAGGAAGGTCAAAACCGCAAAGCACTAAACAGGCGACACCTAAAGCAGATCGGGCTATTCGCGTGCAATACGGCGTTCTGCCCTATCGATTCACGGACATCGGGTCACTGGAAATGCTGCTCGTCACGACGCGGGAAACGAAACGCTGGATCATTCCCAAAGGATGGCCCATCAAAGGGCTCAAACCACCAAAGTCGGCTGCGCGTGAAGCCTATGAGGAAGCGGGCATTCGCGGTACCGTCGGAAAAAATCAATCGGAGTTTTTCTGTACGAGAAGGTGCTCGAGGAGAAGGCTGGCACGGTGCCCTGCGAAGTACGGGTATTCCCCATGCTCGTTAAGCGGCAGCTTGCAATTTGGCCAGAGGCTCATGAACGAGAGACACGATGGGTTGTACCGTCCAAAGCCTTATCGATGGTGAAAAATATAGATCTCCAAAAGCTGATCGATTCATTCGTACAAAAAAAATCCAAAAATCATCCCCTTTAGTTTAGCGAATAAGTGCTGGTTTCAGAGCATCAAATCGGACTCAACTTGCACAATACCTCGTCCGCGCTTCTGCATGTGCTTCAACGCTGCCATAGACTTGGCCAAGATAGGTCACTTCCGTAACGTGGCGGAATTCGTCAAGGCGGATCTCATATACTGCTGCAAAGCTGGTTGCCATGGCATTATTGATCCATATCTATCGGGCCGAGCTCGTTTTCGACGCTGTCCGCTGCGGTTTCGACCGCATCAGCATTGACAAGGTCAACGGAAACCGGGATCGCCTCGACACCTAATCTAACAGCCTCGGTGGCCGCATCGTTTAGGCGTGCCACGAGCTAATAACGCAACGTTATAGCCCTTTTTGTAAAACGCGAGTGCTGTAGCTCGTCCAATACCAACTCAAGTAAACTACGACTGTATATATTATCACTACAAATCATGTGTCTTCTCTATTTATATTATAAGCTATTAGAAATACTATAGTATTAAAACGCGGTTCTGGCTTTTGCCGATACGCTACCTCCGATTCTGACATACCATTTGTCCCTCAATAGCGCGTTGTTCATGGAACGGTCTTGTGGTGTCGCGGTTTCCAAAGGAACGCGACAAAAAGCAAAAGAAAGCTCCATTGGCGTGAATTAACAGGATCGAGGCAATTGAAGCTTCGCGGTCAAACGCCCTTTGTCGATTTGCATGGGATGCGTGCCGACTACGATATTGTAACTCCGTTACTTTTAGATAGGAGCCTTGTTCATGAAACATTTGATTTTGGCGATCGCATATCTCGTGTCCATGAGCCCTGTTTCTGCTCAGTCACTCGGCGAAAAAGCCGGTGTTAATTCATTGATGGATGCCAGCCTTTCGACTGAGGATTTCGTCAAAGAAGCAGCTACGAGTGACATGTTCGAAATTCAGTCGAGCGAGCTCGCACTGCAGAAGTCAACGGATACAGCGATCAAGAATTTTGCGCAGCAGATGGTTCAGGATCATTCAATGACGACGAGTGACCTCAAAGCTTTTGTCGAATCGGGCAAAGTCAAAGCGACAATTCCAGATCAACTGGATCAATCACATCAATCCAAACTCGATAAGCTTAAGACGCTCACTGGAACGGACTTTGATAAACAATATGACAAGGATCAAACCACCGGTCACAAGGATGCGGTTTCCCTCTTCAAGCGCTATGCAGAGGGTGGGGAGAATGCCGAGCTTAAAATCTGGGCCTCTAAAACCCTACCCAAGCTCGAGGATCATCTGAAAGAGGCAAAAGCATTAAGGCCGTAGTCTTGAACAATGATCAATTAACCGTCCGAACCTTTTTTTGTAAGTCGCATTGTGGCTTGATCTACACCGACGAGACCTATGTGAAGAATTAAGCCTTGTGTCTTTGATCGTATAAGGAACGAACACAATCTCTTCCTGTTAGGATGGCATTCGAAAAAACGTTTTGGAAGTACGATCAACTTTCCGGCTTCAAGCTGTCAATCAAGCTACGCTGTCGGCTCCTAAAACCGAGCAAATTGGATGCGCCTGGGATAGTCCTTTCCTGATTTTTGGACGAATTGTCATGGACGAAGCCGGATTTCGCAATTTCACGGTTAATTTCGGACCCCAGCATCCGGCTGCGCATGGTGTTTTACGCCTCGTGCTTGAACTTGACGGTGAAGTGGTCGAACGCGCCGATCCGCACATCGGCCTGCTGCATCGGGGTACGGAAAAGCTGATTGAATATCGGACCTATCTGCAAGCGCTGCCCTATTTCGACCGGCTTGACTACGTCGCTCCCATGAATCAGGAGCATGCCTTTTGCCTTGCAATAGAGAAATTGCTCCAAATGCCCGTGCCAAGACGCGGTCAACTCATTCGCGTCCTCTTCTGCGAAATTGGACGCCTTCTCTCCCATCTTCTTAATATCACGACCCAGGCTTTGGACATTGGTGCTCTGACGCCACCATTATGGGGCTTCGAGGAGCGCGAGAAGCTCATGGTCTTTTACGAACGTGCATCAGGTGCACGCATGCATGCCAATTACTTTCGTGTTGGCGGTGTCCATCAAGATCTACCGGAAAAACTTTTGGACGATATCTGGAACTTCTGTGAACCCTTCCTCAAAGTCTGCAATGATCTCGAAGAACTGCTGTCATACAATCGAATTTTTAAGCAGCGTAATGTCGATGTCGGCGTCATCAGTCTTGATGAAGCTTGGACACGTGGGTTTTCTGGCGTTATGGTCCGGGGCTCCGGCGCTGCTTGGGATCTACGCAAGGCGCAACCCTATGAATGCTACGATGAGCTCCAATTCGATATCCCTGTCGGCAAGCATGGTGATTGTTATGATCGCTATCTGATCCGCATGGAGGAAATGCGACAGTCGGTCCGCATAATGAAGCAATGTTTGGAAAAATTAAGCTCTGTCGACGGAAAAGGTCCGATCATCGAGCAAAACCACAAAGTTACACCACCTCGGCGCAGCGAAATGAAGCGTTCGATGGAAGCCCTCATCCAACATTTCAAGCTTTATACAGAAGGCCATCATGTGCCAGCGGGTGAAGTTTATGCTGCGGTTGAAGCTCCAAAGGGAGAGTTCGGCGTTTATTTAATTTCCGACGGGAGCAATATCCCCTACCGTTGCAAGATCCGCGCACCTTCCTTTGCGCATCTTCAAGCGATCGATTTCCTATCACACAAGCATATGCTCGCAGATGTTTCTGCCATCATCGGCTCGCTCGATATTGTCTTTGGGGAAATTGATCGTTGAAAAAAAATTTATCATTAATTTTTTAACTCCTGCAACATGCACAATTCGCAGGATCGTCGTAAACTTGTATGGGCTCTGTAACATCGAGATGATGTTCGACCGCTTTATCTAACTTAATCAAGCCAGACAGTGTGGCTTTGGACAATCCTCTTGAAGGCGGCTTTTGTTCAGTCGTGTGATCCATTCCATTGTATTTCTGGAAGTTCGAGGTCTATCGTACAGGTCACACCCTCCGGCAGAAAATTTCTTTTAACTGTGGCGCCAGGCACGCCGTTCTCGATCAAAATTCCACCAAATCCTCGATTTTCCGGCGCAACCACGCGGGGACCATCACATTCTTTCCAATTGACACTCAGATACTTGCGATCCCCCCTTGCAGACAAAGTCCAGCTTAAAACAACCCTGCCCGTTGGAGCGGATAAAGCGCCGTATTTCACGGCATTGGTCGCAAGCTCATGAAGTACGAGGCCGAATGGCGTTGCTATTTCTGGCGGCAAGATGACAGACTCGCCTTCGATTCGAAGTTTACCTGAATCGTTCCCGATATAGGCCTCTAATTGTCCTTGCGCCAACGCGCCAAGTTCAGCACCTTCCCAGCGCGACTCGACCAGCAGCTTATGTGCATTCGCTAGAGCGTGCAGCCTTCCCTCGAAGCGTTCAACAAAATCGGCACCTGATGTCGTCGTGCGCAGTGTCTGATGTGCGATGGATTGAATCACTGTCAGAGTATTTTTCATGCGATGCGTCAGTTCATCCAAAAGAAGCTGACGGCGCTGCTCCCAACGTTTGCGTTCTGTAAGATCCCATGTACTTTCCAATACTAAACGGCGTCCGCCAAGGGAAACGAGTTCGATTTGACTTTCCACGCTCAAAACGTTTCCATTCTTTGCCGTGTGGAAGAGTTCTCCGCTCCAACTCCCGTTCTCGAGGAGGGATTGTCTCAAAGCCTCGAATGAGGAGCCTGGTACAATGGTTTTAAGCAGGCTCTCTTTTCTTTTCCCGATTGCTTCCTCTCGGGAATAGCCGTAAAGCTGTTCACAGCCGCGGTTCCATTGAACGATGCCATTATCGAAATCCCAAACAAAGATCGGCGCCCGCGATAATTCGACAAGGCGCATTTCCTGTCTCAGATGCTCTTCGCTTTCCCGCAGCGCCTCCTCGGCTCTGAGGCGCTCGGTAATATCGACAAAGGTTGCGACAACACCTTCGATCTTGTCATCGATCGTCCGATAGGGACGCATCCGCACCAGATACCAGCCACCTTTACGACTCTTCACCTCCTGCTCAATCGGCGTCAGATCCCTCAAAACCATCCGTGCATGATCAGCCAATTCGTCATAGTCCAGTTGATGCGTAAAATCGGTGATCGGCCGGCCTTCGTCATGCGCGGTGATGTTGAAAAGATCCGTTAAGCGAGGGGTAAAGCGTTTGATGCGCAGGGAAGGATCAAGAAAGAGCGTGCCAACATCCGTCGCTGACATGAGATTTTGAAGATCATTATGCGCCCTGGAAACTGTTTCAAGCTTGAGTTTGAGCTCATTATTGACGGTTTGAAGCTCTTCATTGATCGATTGTAATTCCTCCTTGCTTGTTTCGAGTTCCTCTGACGTCGAGCGATATTCTTCATTGATGGATTGCAATTCCTCGTTGGCGGCCCGCAATTCTTCGTTGGTCGCTTCCGATTCCTCTCGTGTCACCCGCAGCCGGCTTTGCGCAAGCTGTAATTCTTGTTGTAATTGTTGAATCGTCTCATTGACGGGTTCGTGTGTGCGCGAGGTCCCGTTGTGTTCCTCGGTCACCTCTTGCTCAACGCTGTCCCCCTCGATGAACAAAACAAGCGCATAGGCAGTAGCATCATCATCCTGGACGACTGGCTTGACCTGCAGATAGACTCTGTGCGGCACCCCATTGAACCGGACAACAAGGGGCATGCTTAAAGTTGATTCACCGCGCTCAAAGGCGCGATGCAGCGCCGTTCGTAGGTCGAAACGGAATTCCTCACGAACCATATCGGCGGCATCAGTGCTAACCGGTCCTCCAGACAGGTGCAGATAGCGCCCAGCGTTTTCGGACAGGTGAATGGCGCGGTGCGACATATCAACCAGCATGCTGGGCGGTGCAATCTTCTCAAGCATCTGACGGTGAAGAGCGGCATCCGCGATATTCCCGCCATGGGAGGGAACGCGTGTCGTCGTTGGTCCGCGGTCGGCAATTGGATAGGAACTCAGCAGGATGGGCAAGGCTGGCCGCCGCTCGTTCGGTGTTGGGACCGCGCGATAGAGGCGGGCCTCGCGATCGATAGGGCGGAACAATCCGCTAGGCTGCTCCGCGCTTTCAGAAGAGCCAAGAAATAAGAAGCCACCGGGGTTGAGGGCGTAATGAAACGTATTACAGACCTGCTGTTGCAATTCGCGATCCATATAGATCAACAAATTGCGGCATGAGATCATATCTAACCGGGAAAAAGGTGGGTCTTTGAGAAGGCTGTGATTGGCGAAGAGCACGATGTCACGAAGCTCGCGACGAACACGGTAATGATCGCCTTCGCGTTGAAAAAAACGTCTCAAGCGTTCTTCCGTAAGGTCCGTTTCGATGGTTGCGGGGAAGCGGCCTTCGCGCGCAATGGCCAAGGCACCGGTGTCAAGGTCAGAGCCAAAAACCTGAATTTCGGGCCGGATCTCATGGCGGCTTGCTTCCTCAAGGAGGAGAATACCGATTGTATAGGCTTCTTCTCCAGTCGCGCAGCCCGGCACCCAGACGCGAATTGTACTACCTGCCTCTTTGCTTTCGAAGAGCTGGGGGATGGCAGTTTGAACGAGTGTGGCAAAGGCTTTGGGATCACGAAAGAAAGTTGTCACCGAAATAAGAAAGTCGCCAAATAAAGCCTGTGCTTCTTCAGCATTGTCGCGCAGATACAAATAATAATCAGCCAGTGATTCCTTTCGCATAACCTGAGCGCGCCTTGCGATACGGCGTAGGAGGGTTGCGCGTTTATATTGTGAAAAATCATGACCGGTTCGGATACGAACATGGGCCAGAATACGTCTGAGTAGATCTTCGTTCTGCTCTTGAGGAGAAAGGAGTGGTACCTGTGTATGATGCGCTAGCAGTTCGTTCAAGCGCTTGGCCAAGTCTCGCACGGGAAGAACGAAATCAGCGACTTGTGTCGCAATGGCGCTGCGTGGCATAGACCCATATTCAGCTTCTTCTGGATCCTGAACCAGCACGATGCCCCCGGCTTCCTTGATGGCCTTGACCCCAATGGCGCCATCGGTTCCGGCTCCCGTGAGAATAACAGCATAACAATTGCTGTGCTGATCAGCCAAGGATCGAAAGAACCAGTCGATGGGGGCCCGCTGACTGCGCGGTTCGTCGAGTGGCAGTGCCGTGACCAGATGGTCGGCAATATGAAGCCGGCGGTTTGGGGCGATAACATAGACATGGCCGCCTTCAAGAAGCGCCGTATTATCAATCTGTGCCACCGGCATTTTTGTATGATTTGCGAGAATAGCCGCGAGTTCGCTTGGGACTTCTGGATCAAGATGGACGATGATCACGAAAGCTGCATCGGTTTCGGTATGAAGGGCTTCAAAAAACGTTTGGAGTGCCTTCACGCCGCCCGCTGACGCGCCAATGCCAACGATTGACAGATTTTGATTGTGATCTTCCATTCCCCCAAGCCTCATAATCTAAAGTGTTGCTGATCTCGGTAGAATGCCTGGTTCCAGAATTGCTGCTGCTGCCGTGCATGAAAATCGAGTTGATTTTTGAGGATTCAAGAAAAGTTTTTTAAGAGAAATCATATTCATAAGTTAATTCAAGCTATCTACGGGAGAACTAAAAATTCTTTTGGCAGTTCTGCGGCATAACGGAGAGAATGCCCATGAGCCAGCGTGACATTATCGCTATTGGAGGATCCTTGGGCGCGGTGGAGGCGGTGAAAAATCTCTTTCGCGATTTACCACCTGGTATCGATGCAACAATCTTGATCGTGATCCATGTCGGCACAGTAGGAAATAATTATCTGGCCGATATTTTTGACGAAGAAGCCTCTATTCCCGTCACCATGGCCCGCGACGGCGAAAAATTGAAGCGGGGCCATGCTTATGTTGCTCCGGCAGATCACCACCTTCTCGTCATGGGCAACCACATACGATTGGGCCGTGGCCCGCGAGAGAACATGGCAAGACCAGCGATCGATCCGCTCTTTCGATCCATTGCTGTCAGCCACGGGTCGCGAACAGTGGCTGTTGTTCTGACAGGTCTATTGAACGACGGGGCTGCGGGCCTCGCTGATGTAAAACGATGTGGCGGCGTCACCGTTGTACAAAATCCACGAGAAGCAACCGCTCCGCAAATGCCGCTAGAGGCTCTCAAGACTGGATATGTTGATTATATCATACCCCTTGAGGAATTGGGAAATCTCCTGAAAAAACTAACAAAAGAAGAAGCTGGGCAATCAAACGAAATTCCTGAAGGGCTTCTTTTCGAGGTTGAGATCGCGCTTGGATATAAAACAGGAATCAAGAAAAATGCAAAAATCGCGGATGTCGTGCCTTTATCCTGTCCAGCCTGCGGCGGCGTTCTCTCTCAATTGAAGATCGGATTACCGTTGAGATTCCGCTGTCAGACCGGCCATGCTTATACTGCGGAAACGCTCATAAATGTCAAGGAAGGAGCTGTCGATGAAGCTCTGCGCGTCGCTCTACGCATGATAGAGGAGCGGGTATTCTTATGCGAGAAAATGGCGGAGGATGCGCGCCGCAGTGATCGACATGCGGCAGCCAAGATCGCGGAGGAGAGGATGCAAGAATATAAAGACTACGCGGATTTATTACGCCGCACACTCTTGGGGAAGAATTATTAATGGGACTATGACGCAGCCGCATTTTTATGCTGTATCCTTTATTGTAATCGCAATCTCTGTAATAACTTATCCATTGTCGTTTCTTTTTTATGGCTCCGCATTCCGGCAAGAAAACAGAGCCACCTCAGAACCTGCATCTATGACATGCATGATCGCGCGCCTGCGTCTCGTGGGTCAGCCAGAGTTTCAACTGGCGGCGACGTGAAGGCCGAGGCTTGACCAAACGCACAACTATCCGCCATCAAGCGTATGCCAAGCCTCGTCCGATCCTTCCTCAAGGCTTCAGATGTCGCCTATATTACCGACTTGTGAGTAAGTGCACTTGCTGATGAGATTAATATATAAACTCAACGGCTTATATTATTATTAGTACACAGAGTGAAACAGAATCAAACATCGCCGCCTGACCTAACCCCGTCACCAAAATTCAATCATAGCTCCCATCCCACGTCACGCCAATCACCTTGGCACGATCTTGCTTAGCATGATCTTCCTGGCCCAAGGAAACCAGACCGAACGATCACCGCATCAGAATCAAAGAAGCCGCGAAAGGCAAGAAATTGATCCCGGCTCTTCAATCAGTCAGGGTATACTCCAAAAGAAAGGGCCACACGTCGCGGAACAATCGCTGCAGACAACAATTTTCTGCAAAACAACAAGAAATCAGGAGGATTCCCATGCGCGTCTATGCATTCGTTATCTTTACCGCAGCCTTCTTCGTCCTCCCTATCGCAACCTTTGCTCAAGAAGTTGAGCTCGGACCAGGGGGTGTCCGGGTGGAACCTTTCCACCAAGGCCGGTCAGCTTGGCACCCGAACTGCGGGGAGTTGCGGCGAGCATGCCTCTATAAGGAGGAACTCGGCGAGGAAGGCCGCGGTAATTGCGAGAGGTATCGCCACTTTTGTAGAAGCCACTAAGAACGCCTAACAAAACCAATTGGTCTGCCATAGACATATGATGGCACAAGCGATGGTGGTGAAGGCAAGATAAATGTCAGCCCTTCGTTCGTACCGTTTGCTCAATCGTCGAAACTGGTTCATCCAGGCACGCGTGCGCTCGACGACCCAACGATGACGCCCCAGCCTTTGGCTGCTGTCCTGCCCGCGTCGGGCGATGTGCGGTTTGATGTGACGGCGACGGCAGTCGTCGCAGCAGCGTCGATGGTCATAGGTCTTGTCCGGCATGCAGCTTGTCAGCCTCTAGCGTGGGTGGCCTGGCCGACCGTTGCGCAAGGGTGGAACAGCGTCCAGCGTCAAGGCGAGCATCTGGTGTCGTGCTGATTGGCGGTGCCGATCAGCACACCAAGCGGCGTGCTGCGCACGTCGACGACGAGGTGGCATTTAGTGGCCGGCTGCCTCCGATCCGTCGGGTTGGGACCTGCCACGCCGCCCCTGGATCCGCAGGACTGATCAGGTCCTGGGGATGGGGTTACGTCAGTGGCGTCGTCATCAGTGAGACGCCAGAGCCTCGCCATCGATGACGACGCCACTCGCGACATATTTCCATAGCGTGATCAAAAGCTTACGGGCTAATGCGAGATCGCCGTCTTGCGGCTCCGGCTGCTTTTCGCGCCGACATGTTCATGAAACCACCGCGCCAGCGCCGTCTCGGGCTGGTAGCGCAGCCACAGCCAAGCCAGCTGGATCATGATCGTGCGTAGACGCGGATTGCCGGATTTCGATACCCCCTGTTCGCGATCGATCGATCCGCTCTGCCATGGTAAAGGCCAATCCGGCATAGGCGGCCACCTTTTTGCGGGAATCGAGGCACTGTCCAGCGACGCTCCGGAAGCTGGCGGTGCAAGGCCACCCAGACACCAGCCTGCTGCCAATCGCGCAAGCGGTGCCAGCAACTCATCCTCGAGCCATAGCCCATCTCGACCGGCAGCATCTCCCACAGCAGGCCCGATTGGAGAACAAAAAGGATGTCGGTCAGCACAGCCCGATCCGGCAACCGAGGACGGCCACCCTTCGGTTTCGGCAGTTCGGATGGCAACAGCGTCGAAAGCGCCGCCCAGAGTTCATCTGAAACAAGAGCTTTGGCCATGCCTCGATAACGCGCCAAACCCCGTTTTGTCAAAACCTCGGTTCTAACCATATAACTATTTTATTTAACTTGGTCATAATGGTTTTTGAGAGGTGATCTAAGTGCCTGAATGATCAGCTGAGCCTCAAATGGCGTCCCTTGAAATCACAATTGGATTTGTTGCGCTTTAGCCCAAAACGCTGGCGAGCCAGAAGCGGCGGGCGCTGTTGACGGCACGTATGTTGCTGCAGGAAAAGGCAATCGATATCGAATGATATCCGCGGTCTTTTGCGTAACTTCGAGCTCAAGGTTGGCGTCGTCGGCGTTGTGAAATTCGAAGAACGGATCCTTGAGTTGGTCGACGGCATGCCGGAGCTTGCCGAGATCATGGCGTCCTTGCTCAGTGCCCGTTCGAAGCTGCGCGAGCAGGCCACGAAGCTGCATCGAAAAGTGCTTTCGATCAGCCGTGAAGATGAAGTGTGTCGGCGATTGATGAGCATTCCGGGCGTTGGCCCGACCATCTCTCTGGCCTTCACCGCGACGATCGATGTCCCGGCCCGCTTCCCCACTCCAAGTCTGTTGGGCCAGCCTTGGGTTTGACGCCGATCCTTCATCAATCTGGGGAGAGCAGCCACATCGGCCGCATCTCAAAATGTGGCGACGCCATGATGCGCACTTTGCTCTTCGAGGCGGCGCAGGTCATGCTCACCCGGACCGTGAAATGGTCCTGGCTCAAGGCTTGGGCTATGACCATCGCCAAACGGCGTGGCAAACAAAAAGCCATTGTCGCCTTGGCCCGCAGGCTGGCCGTGATCATGCACCGCATGTGGCGTGATGGGACAGAATTTCGCTGGACGCGAGAGGAAGCTCCCTCATTCGCTTGAGCACAGCCAATGATATACAAAGGCGGAGGAAATTACACCCTGCATTGCTGAGATGTCCCGTCGCGGGACGATGGACGAGGCGAGTTCGTAACTGGGTTTGTCCCGATCGCTTAGCGATCAGAACGCGAAGCAGATTGAACCGTTTCATCCTTCTGATCCCATACTGGGAGAGCCGGAGCGCTGATCCCGAAGAGAAGAGTGGACCCGCGACAGGCGCAACAAAACGAAAGGGACAGCAGCTGGAAAACGCTTGACCTCACCCCGCCGAATAGAGAAGAGCCCAATTATCAGCATTCCAACAATAGTGGAAGTATCAGTATGATAATACATATTTTTTAAAATAATAATTACTTTTTATGCAATATAATAACAATAATTGCCCTATCATGCGTAGAAAGAAATTATCCCTATGCGGTCGTGACAACCAGATCCAATGGTTCTGTGACGGCACAAAGAGTAACGTCAATCGCCTATGGAAAAAACTATTATCTTAAGTCAATCCTCTGCGGAGGAAATCCGAGAAATGTGGATCTGGAAGCGTCACTCCTTAGATTAGGAAAAAAACCTCTCCAGTTTTAATGGGAACAATCCTTGAATTATATAAGAGTATAAATCGATTTTTACAGGATTTATTAAGATATACATATGACTTTGCGATCATATTCCCATCTATCGAGCAGCTGGATAATTGGCTATGAGCGCTTTGGTTCCTCCTTTCACTTTTGAGACAGCGACAGCGAAAGTGCGTTTTGCAGAAGACGCCTGGAACAGCCAAGATGCGCACCGTGTCTGTCTTGCCTACACGGAAGATAGTCTTTGGCGAAACCGCACCGAATTTTTCTCTGGCCGTGAGGCCATCATCGCCTTTCTCCAACGTAAATGGACACAGGAATTAGACTATCGCCTCATCAAAGAGCTTTGGATCTATACCGAACACCGTCTTGCCGTGCGATTTGCCTATGAATGGCGGGACATGACAGGGCAGTGGTTCCGGTCTTATGGAAATGAAAACTGGGACTTCGATGAGGCTGGTCTCATGCGGCGCCGTTTTGCCTCCATCAACGACTTGCCGATCGCTGCCTCTGAGCGCAAGTTTGACTGGCGTTTGGGGCGAAGGCCCGATGAACATCCTGGCCTGTCAGATCTCGGGCTTTGAGGCAGCGGAAGAGGTCCCTATTCCAAGCTCTCTTCCATCTCGATAAAGCACTCTCCGAAACAGGCTTTGGTTCAGACACGTGACCCGGTACTGAGGCTGCCATCGAGATTGAAGCGAGGATGATAGTCCAGGCCAATCCAGGCATGAAGCATATCGGCCCATAGAGCAACGCCTTCGAGCGCTTTGGCGATCAACTGCTTTCCGCGAGGACTCTCGGGATCGCACGCCTCAAGGAATTCCAGTCCCATGATGCTGTGATGCTCGTCTGCTTCGACATGAAGATCGAAATAAACGTCCCCAACACCCAGTTCGTGCATTTTCGGCGCGACCATCTTGAAGAAGTCGTTTGAGCAGCGCTCGATACCGCTGTTGATGGTCACAAGCCACTTATCACGATCTTGTTCGGCCGCCAGCTGATAGGCGAGATTGACGCACGCATTGGTTTCAACGGCTGTGATCACACCATTGATATCGGCTGCATCCTGCAACAGTTCGTGTTTCACCATCCAACGCAGCAGCATCTGGTGATGATCAGCTTCACCAAAGGCATGTTTGGCATAAAAGGGCATCATGTAATTCTGCGACAGCGGTGTCAGGCCCAGCATGAGACCCATGACCTTTGGGAAGGTCGCCGAATGAAAGTAAAGCTGGGTGGCGACTGGCTTGAAATCCTGCGGCGACGTCATGTTGGCGATATACGTATAGAACGGCATCCGTTTAACGCTTTCACTGGCCCGATAGATCGGCTCGACGATCCAGGCATATTTAGCCTCGATCGCATCGAGCTTGAGTGCATTTACAGCTTCATAGGAAAAAGACTGTGTGGCGGGCATGAACATGGGTGTGTTCCTTAAAGGGAAAAGACAGGGGAGGGGTGGTCGAGATCAGCTCAGGATTCCCTGCCAGGTGAAAGGGTTTCAGTACGTGCCGGCAGGGAACTTGTACGATACGTACAGGATATGCGCAACACAAAACGTACAGGTAATCTCGAAAATGTTTTGAAAAATTCCGTGCCGGGATTGGCAGACTATTTCAATTATTTGATAAATATATTCTTTTATGAGTCCATATAGGACTGCGCTTTGCCCCCTCCATTCCTCATAAGAAAATCTCGTGAATAAAGGCCGCGCGCTCTTGTACGTTTTACGATTATCTGTACAACTTGCACAAAATCATAGCATGATGAGACATGATGGAATTGTTTCACCGCCTGCGGCGCGCGCGGAAGAATGCCGGCTTTCCCAGTGCAACTGAGGCGGCACGAGCCTTTGGCTGGAACGCGAACACCTATCGCAGTCATGAAAATGGCGAACGAGGGGTACGTATGGCCATGGCCGAGCGCTATGCCAAGGCATTCCGGGTCTCCGTTCCCTGGTTGCTGACCGGCATGCCGCACCCAGATGCGCGCTGTGTGGCCTGCCTGGCTGGCCGTGTCGTGGCGCAGGGCCGGATCGAAACGCATCGGCCGGGAGGATCGCCTCTCTCCTGCAAGAACATCATGCTGCCTTATCCGGTTCCAGAGGGTGCCCTGGTTTTCGAGATCACAGGCGATCATCTCTGGCCGCGCTACGAATCAGGTGATGTGGTTGTCTGCTGGAAACCGGCACGCACGCTCCAAGAGGCCGATGGCTGGGAGGCGGCCGTCAAACTCGCGGATGGCCAAATCTATCTGAAGACGGTTCGTTATCGCGAGGGTCATCAGGCCGATCTCGTCAGTCACAACAGCGCTCCCCTGGTCAACAAGCATGTGACGCATGCACAAAAGGTTTTCGGCAGCATTCGTGCCGATGCCTGGAGTGAGCTGCCACAGGCAGACAGCGAGGATGGTCTGCAGGGCGATGTCTAAACCCAGTGCGGTCGCGCAAGCCCGGGATCAGTTTGGATATCGCTGCACAGTTATAAATGCTGGCGCGGAACGCAAATCTTCAAACGCTGTCCAAAATTCTGCAGATCATCGTCCTTGAAATGCAGTGCATGACCCAATTTCCAACCTACAGGCTGCGCAAAGCCACTCTTTTGAGCCGATCGTCTCATTTTGGCCTGAGAGGCCTGGGGAGCCAGAGGTCTCGACCCTCAAGACTCACGATTGCTGCCTCCTTGCTGGAGATGAACCTGAAAACGATCCGTCAAGCGCTGAATGGGCCAGATGTCCCCATTGATGCGGACCATGATGAGAGCGCCTTGCAAATCGGCCACCAGGGTATCCGCAATTTCCAGGGCCTCTTCGGCCCCATATCGATCCAAAAGGATGGCGGTATAAGCCTCCTTCAAAGACAGAAAGTAGCGTTTGATTGGCTCGACGAATATTGGTTCGCGGTGCATCTGTTCGATACCGAAGTTGATGAAAATACACCCGCCTTTGCTGTTGGTGAAATAGGCCTCGATCGCCTTGTTTAAGTTCGTCATCCGCTCGTGTGCCGAGACTTGTTTGTCATAGGCATAGTTCAAGATCTGCGTGTCGAAGAGATTTTGAATATAGTCCATGACGGCCAAAGCCAACATGGCCTTGTTTTCGAATATGTCGTAGATCTCCTGCGGGACGACGGAACAGCGGGCAGAAATCTCTTCGATGTCGGTCGCGGCATAGCCGTCGGAGCGAAAAAGGCTGGTGGCTACGGCAAGGATTTGTTTGGCCTGATTGTCAGTCGTCCACACGATAGTACTCGATATGTTTGTTTATAATTGCCAGCCTGCGATAGTCGCTCTCATTTCGTCAAAACGACGTTGTGCGCCTTGATGAAAACGCGCCGTCCCATCACCACGATAGGAGATTATCGCCATATAATAAATTTACTATTGAATTCTAAATCTTTGCAGGCCCGACGTAATTTTGGCTTTCGGCACTCGGAACCGGAGCACGCAGTTGCCCCGGCTGCGGCAAGGTTTCGGCTATGGCACAGTTGGTCCACCCGACGCATAAGGCATGCCGTCAGACACGTCTTTCCTGATCCACGCCGATCGCAATGTCATCTTTCAGAATTTCATTGACGTGGCTGATCTTCTCAAATGATTGAATTTTACCAAGGTCGGCGAACGGACCGAGAGCTTTTCCAGGTAACTATCTCAGGAAAAGTCCTCCCAAGAAAAAACGAAATTTACCCTCTCTTATGGCTTCGCGCTGTTGCTGGGCCTACAGGTTACGCTGGCATTACCGGTTAGCCGAATCCACGCTTCAAGCGACAAAGGGGGAAGCGAAACAGGCTTGCCACTGTGCAGTAAGAAGCGGCAATGTCAGCATTTCCAATGCAGGACGATAGTCCGTAACCAGAGATCGACGCCTTATCCGCCGGGCTGAATATTGTCAGGCTCGAAGGCTCCATTTGCCACCGTCCAGATGAACCTTGCCGGCTCCCTTCAAACGCTGCAGGGCGACGGAGATCGTCTGCTTACTAAGATCGCGATCGGCGCGGATCGCCTGCTCGATTTCCGCGCGGGCCAGAGGACCTTCTGCCTCGAGGAGGGCCAGCACGGCATTCGGCGTCGAGCCTTCTCGCCCTTGTGGCTCAGAAGGGCGTGCGGAAAGAAGAGAAGCCTTTGTTTTCCTCGGCTTTTGGCTTTTCACCGCAATCTTTCGGCTCTCACGATGGACCGGCTTGCGCGAGGCTTTGCCTTCGAGTTCCGCCAGGATCTCTTCCACCAGGCGCAGATTATCGATCCGTTCCTCGATCGCGGCGATTTCGGCTTGGATCTGTTCAAGCGATGATTGAGGCATCAGTCAGTCTTTCCTTCACAGTGTCCCATGCCGCATAGACCAAATGATCAATGGTTCCAAGGCCGTTTGCCCCATTTCGCCTCGCGCAAGGCCCAGAGCGAGCGCTCGAGGAACAATTCGCCCTTCTCGGCCTTCTTGACCATGCCACCGAAATAGCCGGCCGGGCCACTCGAGAAATAGTCCTCAGGCTTGACCGAAACGAGCGCGAGCGCCAGGGTCGCGTCTTCCCGGCCCATCACCCGGCAGGCTTGCGCCCAAAGCGTCGTCGAAACACCGAGGGAATGCCGCAAGGGGCCACCCGCCGCGCCGATCACATCCGGCCAGTCCGGGGACGACGTGCCTACCCATTGGCCAAGCTCCGGAGCGAGATCCAACAGCTCGGCCGGCTGCGTCAGCCCACCTTTCTTCCCGTTAGCCCCTTCCTGGGGCTTGGTTCTGACCTTGAAGGATGAAGCCGGAGCCTCTGGTCTCGGCCGACTACGTCTTTTGGAGGCAATTACAGTATCCTTTGAAGGATAGTGTGTTAGGGTTGTATTCGTATCTATGTGAGGCTCATTTTCGAGCCCCGCGGGGCTCGTTTTTGTCTGTTTCTGCTGTTCACGTTCACTCTTGATGAGGTCTTCAAGACCCGTCTGGACATCCTGCATCTGACTCAGCAAATCACGCAGGTCTTTTGAGACCTGCACGCGGCGGCAAGCGAGATCGAGCCGATCGCGTTCAGCGAGCCAAGCGGTGACTTCCGGCAAGACATCCTGAGAGTCTTTCAAAATGGCCTCGGCCTGGAGGATGGCCTTGCGGACGAGGGTAAGTTGCCGCCGGCAGGAGCGGACCAGGGCACGTTCGATCTTTGCTTCTTCAGCGATACGGAGGAATTCCGCATACCGTTGGGCGAGGGGAGAGAGGTCAAAGCCAAAGGCCTGCAGGATGCGGCCATCCGGACCGCGCTGGCCATAGCGCTTGCCCTCGGCATTGTCACGGATGACGAAAATGCCGGCTTCGAAGAGGGCGCGGTTCAAAACTTTCACCCGGGCGGCCGAGAGGCCGAGATATTCCTGCTGCAGACGAGCGGAGGGCCAGGCGATCGGCTTGGATCCCTGCTGCCAGTCGCAGGCATGCGTCATGTCAAACAGCCAGGCGACGAGCTCGAAGGCTTTGGGGGGCAGGCGGAGATAGGGGAGCGCCTGCTGGAAGGCGGTGAGGAACTGGAAGGGTTTGAGGCTGCCGTCCGGCAGGCCTTGATAGGTATCGGCCGTCTCGCGGAAAGCGAGCATAGCAGGACTGATCCGCCGCAAGCCCGAGGGCCGCGGAGAGTGAGATATTCCCGTGGACATAGGTTCTCCGACATTGCGAGAACCCAACCAAAAAAGTACGGTTCCGTCAGGCAAAACGATCCCGTGGCCTAAAAATAAGGCTTGCATCGGTCTCGATTTTCGGGGAATATCTGGCTTGCGAGACACAGATTATTCCCCGGCTTTGCCGGACAGGCCCGACCTTCTAGGTCGGGTTTTCTGTTTCTATGGTCTTATTTCTCCGAAATGGACTAGCCGCCGCTGGCATGAGTCCTAGTTCGATACTGTGCCGGTTTTTCACGGCCGCGTCCATGCCCTTTCAGCTATGAATTGCAGGGGAGGGTCATTCCACAGCCTGATCGTGGTGGGCATGGTGATCATGACGCCACGCTGCAGGATCTTGCACCGCTCCCTGCCAGATGCCGCGATGCTCCGTCTGCGCTTTCGCTTCGAGGGGGAGATAAGCGGGCTCTGTCGGCCGACCGTAGAAGCGATAGACGACGGCCTGTCCTTCTTGCACCATGGCGGCGCCAAGATCCGGAGTTTCCTCCGTGCCGCATTTCGCGAGTTTGCGCCCATAGATATCGGGCTTGATGATCGTGCAGGTGACGGCTCGGCCGACGACATGAGAGGCGAGCCAAGTGGTTGCGACCGCGCCGCACGGCCAGGCCTGACCAAGACTGGTATAGGCGTCCTGATCTTTTTCGCAGGCATCGATTCCGAAGAGCCGATAGGACTGACCGTCACGAGGATCCCGGAATGTGTCTCCGTCGATAACGCTTGCCTTGATGTCAGATACAAGCGCCTGCTCATTGTGTTCGCTGATCTGAGCGTTTGCTGGGACTTGAGTGAACGCAAAAAAGAAGATGGAACAGATTGCTTGTTCACGGAGAGGAAAGTTCATGCGCAAGACCTTATGGCGAGTCGTTGAAGAGCAACTTGCATTGGGAGCTTTTGGCCGGTGCATGAAAATTCAAATCAGAAAAAAGAGTCACACTTTCGCCGTCATTTAGACTACCGAATCACTTCGGTTAAATTGACTGTTAATAATCCATTTACTGTGAAATCAATTCCTCGTGATATCTAGCTATTCGGGGGGCTCATTTTTATAGAAATGCATTGATGTCAGAGTGAGGAGATGAAGATTCAATGACTTATATTAGAATGTGTCGGGCCGACTTATGTAAATATTTTTAAGGGTTTATGGACTTTATCGCGGCATCTTGAAACAATAAGCGTCAGCTAAACAGCATTAAGGCGATCAAGTCAGCTTGCGCGGAAATGGCAAAAATCCGGTACTGCAAAAATTTTACAAATCGGGGAGGTTCAGTTAGCGTGAGAACATAAGATGAATCTTCAGCTGGTTGTTTGCCAGTAAGGTTTGCATAATAATAAGTTTCGTCTGTAATATTCAACAGTAAATACCGTTTTGACTTGCGTGTGTCGTTGTCTATTGAATATAACTAGAGATATAGAGAGAAAACGATGCGGGAAGAGAAGGATAAGGCCGGCGTTTTCGATATAGCACACTACCCTGCGCAGCGAATGCCATCGACAATCATTAAAGAAGATGATGAACTCATAAGAATATGCGAACTTATTTGTGAATTTAGTGTACATTGGAATTATACACTTAATACCGACAATCTCGATACTCAGGGTGAGTCTGAAACTATTGATTTATTGAATAGTAGACTATTTCAGCCGTTGCTGCGAATTATTGAATTGAAATCGTCTTCTGAATTAGGCGTTGCTGCAAAAGAACAGGTCCTTGCCGCATACAAAAAGATATTGCCTCATAATTTTATTGATACTTATGCAGAGCACTTAATAAATTCAATTAATAGCGACATTAGATCGATAAGTTATAAATGACATGTGTTATTATATTAGATATTTACGTGATCAACATCGTATTATTAATACCGATGTTCCATAGCATTTTATGCGTCATTTTCTCATGAGAGAGCCATAGAAACTTTCCATACGTCTAAGAGGAGGTTTCATGCGCTCTATTCCCGTTGCTCTTTTCTGTCTCATGCCATTTGCGGCCGCTGGGTCAGATCTTTCAGAGCTTAAGCAGCCATCCGAGAGGGTGGTTGAGGAACCAACACTCCCGCCACTGGTGCCTGGCTTAAGTGATCGACCCTCAACACCTTATCGGTCTGAAGGTATTAATCCTGATCTACCCGTGCTGAAACACATTGCGGAATCGGGTGCAAAACTGTCAGAGCTTGGGGCGATGCATGGTTTGCAGAGAGTGCTCGTTCGACGTGACAAGCAGTTCATGATTTTGAATGTCACGCCTGATGGCGAGGCAATTATTGCAGGCCTTCAATCTGACTTCCCTTTCGATGAGCTGAAAAAATCGCTCCCAATTGATGTGACGGAGCTTCAGGATACGCACGCTATCAAAGGGTTGTTCGTGCGGAACGGTCATGAATTTCAGGTCCTGTATCTGACCCCGGATGGCCAGAACGTGATTCCAGGCGTCATGTGGGATGCGACCGGCCACAACATTACGCGTGATCAAGTGTCTTCGATCGAAGGAGCCATTCCGCGCGTCGAAATCAAGAATGACACTATGCCGGCCGTGGCTGTGTCAGCCTTAGATGGAAAACCCTCGCTTTCTGTTGTTAAAGAAACGAGTTTTGGCACTTATGGCAGATCGGGAGCGCCCAGGCTCTGGATCTTTGTCGATCCTCTTTGCAGTTTTTCTATAAGAGCCATGGATCAATTGCGCTCTTATGCGACGCGCGGAGAGATCGAACTGGCCGTCGTTCCGGTCTCGATTATTGATCATGAAGACGGTGGTAAAAGCACCGAACATGCGCTCTCAATGTTGAGTTTGCCACGGGAAACGATGGTCGCGGCCTGGCGGAATGATCAGTTGAACAATCCCGTCGCAGCCGAGGCTCGGGATCGTTTGACCATCAATATGGCGGCAGCCGAGGTGATCCATTTACGAGGAACCCCGACCTTGCTTTGGCAGAAAGAGGATGGATCAGAAGGACGTCTTGATGGCCTTGCAAGTGATTGGGACCGTGTCATTGCAAGTATGAGGCATTAAGATGGCGATGTCTGATCATGAGCCACAGCAAAAAGAGACAGGTCTTTTTGGCCGTGGCTTCAAAGGGTTGAAGCAAGCGTCTCTCAAAGCCATCCAATGGAAATTGATCAAGGATAATGCACAGTTCATCCATGAGCTCGGTGCCCTTCTTCGGCGGAAGAAGGATCATCAATCGGGATTGGTGATCGGTGAGGACCGGATGCTCGATGTGGCTGCGACAGCGGATCTCTATCAGGTGCCGGTTGAGTTCATTGAAGACTTGATCATGAAGCGGAGGAGACAGACGAAACAGGCGGCTTATTGCGCCTTTGGTTTTGGCTGGCTGGCTTTCCTGTACTGGCTTTACCAATCGCTGACTCGGTCCTGGTCATCTGGTCACGTCATCGAGACGCTGGAATTCGCGCCCTTTTGCCTTGTGTTCTTTCTGATCGCCTTTCGGAATGCGCTGCTCAATTATCAATTGAGGACCGGCCATGTCGCAACGGCGATGGAATATCTTCGAACGGAGAAGGTGTTCTGGCCTGCCTGACCTGACTCACAGATGAATAAAAAGGCCTTCGGTCATTGGATCGAAGGCCTTTTCTTTTAGAATGTTCCAGGCGGGGCATTGGAGGGGCCACCCGAGGCTCCGGAGGCCCATTGCGCATGTTCATAGTCAGGCCGGCCGGCAGTCGTGGCGGGCTCGACAGGTTTGACGATCGTGCGATTCAGGTTGATAACGGGTGGCCGCCAGGTGGCGTTGGACTCACCGTAGGCGGCGGTGGGGTCGTAATAGGGATGCTCGACCCGTTGCGGCAAGGGAATGGTGTAATTGGAGGCGCCGCGGATGTTTGGCGGAGCGCCACAAGCTGAAAGGGCAAGGGTACAGAGAAGGATCAAGGATAGAAAAAAACGCATGGCAATCTCCTTTCGAAGATCACCATGCGGCGGTCTCATGCGAAGGACTAATTGTTACGATTTTCGTACATCTGGTAAAGCCAGAGAGGAATTTTGAAGGGAAGATCTTTGACTCTGTAGCCTTTATCACAGAGGTATTTTACCGCGTACATAAGGGTATTGCTTATGTCGGTGATATCATCCCCTCGATCTCTATAACCCTTCAACGCCGATTCCCCGAACTCCTTGGCCTCCTTCAGTTCTTTTTGCAGTGCCGATTTCTGGCGCTGGTCTTGCTCGTAAAGTCCATATAGCTTTTGATAGTCCTGGTGCAGTTGAGCATAGTTTTGGCGCAGAGCGTTGTTTTGCGCGATGAGAGCATCTACATCGATTTGCGGCTTTGGCGGTGAAAAACGGGCACGGAGAAGTTGCCGAGTACGTGCATCACTTTCCGCGGATGCACGTCCCATCTGATACCATGAATAATTGCCGAAAAGGCTGGAACCACCTTCTTCATCATCTTCCAGCATGGTCAGACCTCCTCATTGGGGGAATTCTGTGTATCCGTCGCGGCTCGCAATGTGGAATCCATACCATGTTTTGACGCCGATGACGATTGCTCAGGTGAAGAAGTTGTAGGCCCCGTCAATTTCCTTGTGTAACCGAGCTGTTTCTGGACAGCCTCGCCGGCACCAAAAGCACCTTCACGAAGACCTTCCCGCATGGTCGTCAGAGCTCCGCCGACACCAACCAAGGCCGCTTCCTTCGAGAATTGGTTCATATCGACTCTGTTGGTGGCCGTGAAGCCAACGAGACGCGGCAGATGGTGCGGGATCAAAGTGATCAGCCGAAAGGATGTCAAGGCAAGAACGATGTGGATCGTCACATAGATCGAGAGAAGGACGCAGACGCCGAGAATGTTGGTGACAACCCAGCCATTGGCGAGAACAAATCCGGCCGCGATCCCGAAAGACATGCGGACAAGCCAACTCATGGCGGCGAAGATTGTATAACCTAAGAAGAGGCCAAACAGCATCAAGACGGGACGGAACAGGAGATTGAAGAGCAGGCCATAGCCTTCGATCGCCCGGCCATGAAGTCCCGCTCCTTCAAGCGTCATATGGGCGAGCATCCAGAGAGGGACCGCGACGACAGCCTCGCAGACGAGGATCAGATAACCGGCCACGCCCGCCATCCACATGACCCAGGGGATCATCGGCAGCACAAAGGCGATCGTGAGCCCAGGGATCAGCAATGCCAGGCAGGCGAGGAAAATAGGTGTCCCAAAGAACTGAACCAGAGCACTGCCGGCGACGGACGCGGCGGCTCCAGCGAAGTTTAACGTCAGGATGTTCCAGGCCGTTGATGCGACTGTGCCAGTCGTTGAGGACAAAAGCCCTGCGGCACCGAGAGCGGTGAGAGCGATGACGATGAGCTTGTGGCCGAGTTGCATGAGCGAGCCGAAAGGATCCGTCCAATTGTTGCCGGTCGGTGACATAGCTTCGGTAAAGTAGCTGAGAACCCGATCGGACAGGTGAATGGAGCGCATGACCTGCTCAATGGCGCTGGCCCCGTCGCCTCCCGGTGTTGCGCCCGAAAAAAGCTGAGCATTGCCGGTTGGTGCATCGAGCCCATCGGTGGTGGTCACGTAGCTCCTGAGATTGCTTAAAAACTGCGTCTCGGCGGTCACGAGTGGAGCTAAATCGTTTTTCAATGACTTACTCAAGCCTTCAAAAGAAGGCGGGCTGACCATCGGCGTCGCGTTCAAGAGGGACATCGTTTGGCCATTGAGCCGAGCTATTTCCAGGTAATAGGCGCCGGCCGAGGTCCAGCCCAAGGAATTGAGCTGCGTTTCATTGGTGATGAGACCGATGGAGCCTGCCCTCGCTTGGGTCGGATCACTCAAGGCATTGCGCAGCTGGCTCGTGACCTGCGTCGCGGTATTGGTCAATTGCTGGGTATAATCGGCCGTCGCGGTCTGGAAGATCTGCAACAGAGGAGCGAGGGCGGAAGCCTGCTTGGTCTGCCAGAAGTTCTGGACAACCATTGGCACGGTCGACCGGATATCCGCATTCAGGACCGATTGGAGGATCTGCTGTTGGATCGCGGGCATGTCGACGCTGACACCCGCGAGGTTCGTGGCGCCGCTCGATTGCTGCAAAGTGACGGTGCCGCAAACAGGTGTGCCGGTCTCATTGCCGGAAGCCAGGCCATAGGCCCAGGTAATATAGGTCAGGGTCGCGACGGGTTCGCCTACGACAGGGTTCGGGATCGGGACGAGATTCGGATTGCCGGAGGCCTGATTGATGAGGGCACGGCAGAATTCGTTCTGGATCAGATTGATCACGGTGGTCGAGGTTCCCGGGATCATCGGCTGGGCGATGACCAGGGCGTCGGGGCCTATCGCCTGAATGGCATTGGCATAGACCGCTTTGGCCATGCCGATGCCCCACATGGCAGTTTTGACGACCATGGCTTGCCCGTTGGAAAAGCCGGAGGCGAGCGGGAACATCATGATGGCGGCGAACCCGATCCGCACGACGCCCATCCATGTCATGGCATCGGTCATGAGCCGGGAGGTTTCGGCGACACGATGGATGTTCATGATGAAATGGTAGCAGAGAAAGGCCATGGCGATAGCCATGACGAACCGAGTCAATTGGCCCATGATCTGGCCAATGACCGTGGTCGCTCCATTTTGGTTGATCGGAAAGATATTGTTGATGGCCTGGGCCGCCCAATCATTCCCAGGGTCGAGAACGGCCCAGGTGAGAGCAGTGCCGTTATTGGCGATTTGAGCGAAAGCGGGCTCAAGGGCGAGGCAAGCAAAGAACAGGGTGGCGAGAGTGAACAAAAGGCGCATGGCAACCTCATCAGCATGGTGCCCGAGGATGTCATGCGCTCGTGCGAACTCAGCGTGCTGTTCTCACGGGCTGGGCCTGGGGCTCGCTGAGGCGCTGTGCTCGGCATTCCCGGTGAACCGCTGGATCGCGCCTTGTATCTTTTCGACAGCCTTGCTGATGGCCTCGCCGGCCTTCTTGGCCAGTTCCTCGAGGGCATTCTCGCCCTCTTTCCGTCCAGGGAGGACTTCGGCTTTTTCTCCAACGGATGCATCGACCTGTTGCAATTTGGCCGCGAGAGCACCGGCATCCGGCTGTTTCGCAATGACCGGCTCGATCGCTGCCCGCTTGTCGGCATAGTTGGCGAGCGCCGATGTCGCCTTGTCATAAGAGGCAGCGAGGTTTTTCTCGGTCAGCAAGGCTTGATCGAATTGGCCGCGCAGGTCCGCATAGCGCCCGCCTGAGCGCATTTCGGAGAGGACGCCGGCCATGCCTTCGGGTTTGGATTTTGCGGCCTGCTCGATCTTGGCCATGATGGCCCGGCCAGGGCCATTCGAGAACTCTTGCAGGGCTGCATTAGCGTCGGCTCCTGCCTCGAAAGTGCTCTGGATGGCCTTTTCCTCGTTGCGCGGTCCGAGGACGTTGGCTTGATAGTTCGAGAGCCGGTCGAACAGCGAAACCCGTTGGGCATCCGCGTTCTCAGCCTTCGATCGTTCGGGTCCAAGATTGGAAAGGATTTCGGCCGCGGCCCCAGGCAGGCGCAATTTGATGCCCGTGATTTCTGGATCGGTGAAAATCTGATTGGCATCCTGGCGAGACGGGGGAGCGGCCTGATTATTCGCCTGAGTGGCAGGTTTCTCCGCCTGACGCTCGGCAGAGTTTATTGTAGCCGCTGCAGCTTGAGTTTGTTGGGCCTCGGGAATTCTTTGGGCAAGCCGGGCCTCGTTTTCCAAAGTGGCTGCTTTGCTGTTGGTTTCTTGCGTGTGTTGGTCGGGTAGAGTTGTTGTATTAGCAGCTTCAAGCCGGATTTTGGTTACGAGATTATGATCATCGATATTTGGCGTATCCTTCAACAAGGCCTGCATGCCTTCATTACGAAGATTGGGTAACGTCGTCCCACTTTTCCGCAATTGATCGCGTAAGGCTTGCGGCATGGACAGGACGGCTCCCACCTTCTCCGCGTCCTGCACCGCATAGGCGAGCTTTGTGCGGACGGTGGGATCATCAAGTTTTGCGGGGGTGTCCGCGTCTTGCCTCAACTCCTTGATGGCTTCGCCGAGTTTGTCTGGCAAAGCGCGGTTGGCCCGGATGATTTCGAGCTGCATGATCAATTGACGAAGTTCATCATGGTCTTCTTTTTTTGGCTCATGAGCATCGGGCGATTTAGCTGTAGTGTCAGCCGATTTGGGGGTTTCAGCGTCCGGTTTAATGGCCCCAGCGTCTTTCCCTTCGGGTTTAACGGTTTCGGGTTTGGTCACAGGGTCCGGGCGATCACTGGCAAAACGAAGGGGTTCTGAGCGGTCCCGTTCATTGAGATCTGGCATGGAACTCTCCTGTTCTTTCAGTTGGCAACGATGGATGGGGTCGGCATGGGTGTGGGCTCAAGTGAGCGCTCGGCTTCGGCGGCGAGTTGCGTCGCATTCGTGCTGGCGTTCATCATGCCCAGCCGATAATTATGGAGAAGCAGATAATTGGTGAGTGCGAGCTCTTGCGCGACTTCGCGCTGCAGGGCGGCCGGGGTCATGGCCATGAGTTGCGCAGCATAGTTCAGCGAACCATAGCGGCGATTGACGTCGAGGGTCAGACCTTGCAGCCAGGATCCGTTCTGTGTTGCCGGCAGGCCTTCGTCGGTCATTTCCCGCTGCTGTTCAGCCGAGAGCGGGATGGATTGAGTCTGTGCCGCCATGACGTAATCGAGCGTGTTGCGCGCCAGCGAAACACGGGCATTATATTCCCGCCGTCTAACCCTTGCTTCTTCACCCATGGTCGATGTCAATTGACTACCTCGCAGAGCCGCCGGAACAATCGGCTGGATCAGCGTCATGGCATAGGCATTGGCGTCATTGACGCCTTGCTGACCATTGTAGGTGCCTGTTCCAAAAAGGCTCGAGGCGCGTTGATCGGCGTTTGGTGTAGCGGAAAGCTGGCAAAGGCCTGCATCAGCTTCCGTTTGCGAACAGTAGAATTTGCTGTGGTAATCGTTGTTCGATGCGATGGCTTGCGCGGTTCCATAAAAGGCTGGGGTGTTCGCATTCGCCTCACCACGATTATCATTGACGTCTTGAATGGCTCTGGCGACTTTCCAGCTTTGACCAGCCCCGACGATGACGGTCTGGCCGTTATCCTGCCCCGCACAAATCAGCGGGTTAATTGTATGTTGATCGCGGATCTGCGAATTCCGGACATCCCTCTGGAACCGGGCCATGGCCGTGTTCGATGCATCGGCGATTTGCTGCTGTGCGGAGATTTGGGCCTTGGAATAATTGGCGTTTTGCGTGAAGCCTTTGAGCAGCAATTCCGTGACGCTGCCATTGACGGCGCTGCCGATCCCATCCTGCAGGCTGGATATTCCTGAATTGACCTGTTTGATGACGCTCGAAATTGTGCTGATGACTGGCAGCGTCGTCCAATCGACCACAGGCATTTGTGCCGAAGTCGGCGCAGCGCCGAAGACCATGGCGCCCAACACGAGGCCGACGGCTGTCGAGGCTAGAGGAGAAATGCGCTTCATGGAAACTCCTACCAAAGGCCGTTTTGTTGAGAGACGGTGTAGCCCGCGGGGGCAACGCCGGCGCCATTGACGCGGAATTGCCCATTGCCATTCCCGCTGACGCTGATCGAGCCCATGGGCGGGCCGCCGCCGCCAAAAGTCAGTTTCGGGCAGCTCAGACCGCCTCCAAGATTGCCGAGGCCGCCGAAGCCGAGATTAAAGCCGGTGAGTGTGATGCCGCATTGCGGCTGGCCCAAAGAATTCTGCCAGGCCGAGGAAATCGCGTTGCAGATCTGGCCCTCGATCGATTGCAGAAGATTGGTTGGGTTGAGAAAATTGGTGATGACATCGAGGCCCGCGCCTTTGAAGAAATTGTCGAGGCAGGTGAGGGTTTTTACGCTCTTCGGGGCATTGATATTGGCATCATCAGCCGCGATCCGTTGTGAGATGGTATCAGCGGACACTTGTACGAGCTTGGCGCAACCGGCAGTGCCGGTGGTCGTATTCACGGTCTGCGCGAAGGCGGGCAGGGGAATGGCGAGGCAGACAAGCACCATGGGGAGAGAACGCTTCATCACGCATCCTCCCGCATGTGTTTGGTGACGTCCTTGAGAAAGGCAACCCGCTCTGGCGCATAGATCCGACGCATCATCTTATCGCGCTTGTCCGCTTGTAAGGCGCGCGAGAGCGAAAGACTGGATCCCTTATCCTTGCTGGTCAGCAGGGCAGCGGTGACGGCTCGCCGATGGGGCAGGCCGGGATGGGTCATGAGGGCCAGAAGCTGGACTTTGCGATCGATGGGGAGACCTTGCAGAAAATCCTGCACTTGATCTCGCGTGGCCTGGCTCTGCAGGGCCTCCGATAATGCTTCGGGCTTGCTCTGGCGTGCTCTATCGATCGCGGAGGCAAAGCGAATGAAATCCTCGGACAGAACAGGATCATTCGCGGCTTCTTCGAGCGGATCGATGAGGTGGATGGGACCATCGGCTGGCTCGAGCCAGCATGGAGGGGCAGGCGGGGAAGGATCGGGCATGGAACGGCTCCGGTGGATGATCCGGAGCAGGGTCGATAGATGTCGCGCGAAAACAAAAGCGCGTGCCTAGAGGCTTAAAACAAGCGCTTGTCCCTTAACAGATACATGAATGCCCAGTGGCTGCACAGCTTCCTCCAGGACGATCTTCCATTCCCGCCCGCCCCTCCAATCGACCAGAACGTCTGGTGTAATGCCGGGACCGAACTGGATGGTCATATGAGGAGGAACGATCTGTTTGAGAGCAAAACTGAGGGGGATTTGCGATCCAAATCCTATTGCTTGCGCTTCAAGGGAGGATTTGGGTTTCAGTATTGCGGTTTTATTCTTATTCCCTCCAGTCTGTTGGGAATGTTGAGGTTTTCTTTTGTTGAGAGATTTGGCTGGTTTCGGTTGAGTCTTCTTGATGCCTTCGGCCGCATGAGATGCTGAGGGCAGAACTGTAAATTCGGCTTTGGCGGGAGCACAAAGGGCGAATGACCCAAGAAGAACAATAGAGAGCAACGCACGCATAGGTATCCCCTTTCCATTGCTCTCAAAGGTTGTTGAAGCGCATGCAAACTCAAACGGGATATTTTCTGAATCGGTCTCGCGCGATTTTAAAGGAATAGCTAAAAAAGCATGTTCTTCACGGACTAGCGAGCGCGCACATGAGAGATTTATCGGGGGAGGCTTATGCCGAGAAAGCCCGTTAACATAAACAATCTAGACGATGAAACTCTTAAGAGCCTCGCAATTATTGGGAAAAAAATAAAAGATATGAGGGTAGCGAAAGGACTCTCTCAAAAGGCTTTAAGCGGCAAGTCTGGCGTATCACACCAATATATATTGTTGATTGAGATAGGAACACAAAACGCTACAATAGGAATATTAAAACGTATCTCTGACGCTCTAGAAGTTCCATTTTATTCAATATTACCAGATGAATGGCTGACTGGCGGCCTTGATGAATATGTACTCAATCTTTTTGAGAAACAGTCATCCCATCTAAAAAAGGACTTTGCTGATAATTCGATGACCGTTTCAATTCTTGACAATATGTGGAAGAAATTTGATGAAGCTCGAACTATGATTGAAGAAGCGCAACGAGCATTGGGGGACATATTGGAACGTGTGAAATCTGGAAAATGAGGAAAGCCTATTAACATGAATTTCTGATATCTAATATTTTAGTTCTTGACTGATCTATTATATTAGAGCGAAAGTCTGTTCCGGTTAAGGTCACCGGAGCGGATCCCTATGCTGTTGCAGCCAAGCCTGCCAGGATTGGACTATCTCGAGCAGGATGAGACGCATGCGTCTGTCCTGTCTTTCACTGCCCCACCACGCGCATCGGTTCTCCAGTCGCTCGACCTGATCCTGATGGGCATGGTTGGCGCAGGGCTCGGGATCGAGGCTCTCTGTCTCTATTTCGATCTCACGCGAATTCAGTTGTGTGAGCGCTTGCTCGCGCTCGATCTGGAGATGCCAGCGGATAAACCCATCAGGCGGTTTGCCGGTAAAAATCCCTGGAGCGTCGAGGATATACGCCATCTCATCCGATGGTGGAGTGATGGCATCCATGTCAAAAGCATCGCGCCCAGCCTTGCCCGTTCTGAGAATGCGATACGCGCCAAAGCGCGACGGATCGGGCTTCCACGGCGTGATCGCCGGCTTTTGTCATATCAAGATCTTCCACCGCTAAAGCCGCTTCCTCTCGATGAGCCGTCATCGGAAAGCCTTCAGAGTGACATTCTTCCAGAAACGCATTCAAACCTCACACTCACGCCTCAGACAAAACGGTTTGGCGTCGAAATCTGGAAGAAAGAGCACGATGATGATGCGTTGCTGCTCTATTTTGGTCAGATCAACAATGCCATGGCGGCCCAATATCTGAACGATAAATGGGGCACTCACTATTCCGCGGCGGCCGTAAGCTCCCGTTGGACACGCCTCGGCTGTAAGGGCCGAAATCGCAAAGCAATGGCGGCGTCTTTCGATCCGGTCACTGCCGAAGCCAATTTCAAGGCATCCGGTTTCGTCAAACGTCAATGTCATACATTGAAACGCGTGTTTGTCGAAAGGCGGGGCGTCTATTCCTACAATTGCCCCGAGGCACAAAAACGCGTGGAGAAAATCACGATCAGGAAGCCGCGCGAAACCGTGGATCATTATCGTCGCGGATCGGTCAGCTTGCCTGTGCTCAAATTTCTCGAGCGTAATTCGTCTCTCTAATTCATTTTCACGATTTTGTTTTCGCGCGGCAAAGCGGGAGCCTCATGCCATGCAAAACCAACGTGCGGCTGTCATGCGTCGTTTATCCGATCCCGATTTTCAGGCCTCTCTTGTCAACAAGAGCATCATGCTCGTCATGGGCATGTTTGTCATGCAGGCCATCTTCGTCATCCATGATGTCTATGTGTGGATGAACCCGCCACAAAACAAGTTTTTCATCGTGGATGGAAAAGGGCCTCCGCATCTTGCGACTCCCTTGTCGAGCCCGGTTCGTGGCGATCGCGAAATGCTCGCCTGGACCGTGGATTCCATCCTCGGCGTGTATAACCTGAACTATCACGATTATCCCGTGCAATTGACGACGGCGGGCCGTCGCTTCACGCAGAAGGGCTGGATCAGCTGGGCTGACAGTTACAAAAAGAGCGGTAATTTCGACACCATGAAACAGGCCATGCTGCTCTGTGACGCGCAGGCCCAGCGGGCGGCGATCATTCGCGAAAGCACAATGCTGCAAGACGCGCTTGCCTACAGGATCGAAGTTCCGATCGTTCAGACCTGCCGCAACTCGCAGCAAACCTCATCACAAAATATGCTGCTGACCGCGCTCGTCGTCCGCACCAATTCCGAAGATTATCCTGACGGGCTCGCGATCGAGCAACTCGTTGCCCGGCCTATGTGAGGAGTGCCATGCCCAACCAATTCAATTTATGGTGTTGCGCCAGCGCGCTGATCCTCCTGTCAGGATCAGCGTTCGCGCAAGTTGTTGCCAATACGGGGAATAATTCTCTCTCGCCCAATGATGTGGAAGTCGGCCCCGCGACGGATCTACCGGCCAACGCTCTCCCTCTTACCCCTGAAATGATCCGTGAACTCGGTCGGCGCTACCGTGAGATCAAGCGGGAAGAAGAGCGGGCAACGACGCAAATCGCGACCCCCGTTAGCCGCAGGATCAATGTCGCCTTCATTCCCGGCCAGGCGACGAATATCATTCAAACGGTCAAGGGCTATCCTTCGGCGATTTCCTTCTTTGATAGCACCGGGCAGCCCTGGCCGATCGAGTGGAACTCCAATTCCAATCCCTCATCGATCGCGGGCGGCAGCAATTGCAATGCCACGACCAATACGGGTGGGCCGGCCGTTGCAGCGGTCGGTTTTCATGTGTGTACGCCAACAAAAGGTAGCAACGTCCTCGAGGTCACGCCAATGTCACTGGAGCCGCGTGGAGGCCTGGTGGTGACACTCGAAGGCGCGCCGAAGCCACTCTCCTTCATGCTGGTCGGCGGCGGCGGACGCTACGATTCCGATGTTTCTGTTCATGTCGCCGATCGCGGACCGCATGCAAAGGTCGAGATCACGCGGAGAACACCCGCCCCGGATACGGGCTCCGGCTTTCTGACGGCGATGCTGGATGGCGTCCCCCCGGCCGAAGCCACGCCGCTCGTCGTGAGCGGCGTCTCGCCCGAGGATCTTCGAGCCTGGAGGCTCGGCGATAAGGTGTTCTTGCGCACGCGCATGACTTTGATTTCGCCAGAATGGACGGCCTCGGAGGCGGGCGAGGGTGGCCTGACGATCTATTCCGTACCGGCAACGCCTGTCGTGCTTCTCTCCGGGCATGGCCGTACCGTTTCCGCCGCCTTGCAGGAGCAATGAAATGGTCGATTTGAGCGCAAGCCTCAGCAAATTCTTGCCGCGTAAGCCGGCCTTTTTGAATGCAGGTGGAAAGGGGGGACCGCGGCGCCTTCTAGTCATCGCGAGCACAGGGGTCAGCATGATGGCCCTCGTGGTCGTGCTCTCGTTGCAGAGCCAGAAGGACTCTCTCGATTCGAGCGTCACCAAGCCGCCTGCGATCAATCCGAATCCTGGCGGCCTGCAGTCCGATCCCGCCCAAGAAAAATTGCGGACGGTCACGCAAAGGGAGCAAGCCAAAAAGGCCGAAGAAATTGGCTATTCGTTTACGCCTGTCATGGCGGGCAGTCAGCGCACGAAACCTTTGATCACTCCTGAATTCCCGGAGGTGCAGGAGCCCCCGAAACCTCTTGTCGGAACTCCCGTCATCGCTCCCGTAACGCCGCCGAAGCGCGTTGTCTCACTCAATCCGGCTGTGGAGAGCGATGCTCCCTCGCAAGCGATGATCCACAAGGTTGCGCAACGGAGCCAGGAAGAAGACAAAGCCTATCAGATGGCGATCGCGCAGATGCTGAGCTCCTGGGAAGGACGCCCACCCCGTACCGATATCATTCTACCTCCCGAAGACAAGATCATCAGTAAAAGCGGAGATGAACCGCGTGCGTCACAGGCCGAGCCTGCCTCTGGTCTGGCGGCGCGATCCAAAGCCAACCGATCCCCGGCCATCCTTGATCAGCGGGCAAGGGAAACGGTGCTGATCCCGGCTGGCCGCATGATCTATGCCCATACGGTCACGGCGGCTGATAGCGACAGCAACGGCCCCATCATCCTGCAGGCCGATAGCGGTCCCCTGGCCGGAGACCGGATGATTGGCTCTTTTTCCAAGAGCAAAAGCACGCGGCTTATCGTCCTGGTCCAGAAGATTGAACACAATGGCCAGGAACTCACGGCTGACGGCCTCGTCGTGGCGCCTGACACGATGGAGACAACGGTCGCCTCCGATGTCGATCAACATTACATGGAACGCGTGATCATTCCGGGCGCCGCCGCTTTTGTCGAAGGGGTCGGCCAGGCGATCGCCATGAGCAATACGACCAGTCAGGTCAGCCCCTTGGGCGGGGTCACGGCTTTCACGAAGCTCAATTTTCAACAGCAGCTTGGGGTTGGCGCGGGCGCGGTCGCCAGTCGCCTGGGAAGCATTCTCACCCAGCAAATGCCGACCGGCCCAACCGTGCAGCTCGGCGCCAATCTTCCCGTCGGCGTCATGTTTATCTCTCCCGTAAAAATGAAAACTGCCGCGGACCAAGCCTCGTCTTTCGCGCAGTAGGACAAGACGATTGGACAGGGGAAATCAGAAGCATTGATTGAGGGAGTATGATGTGATGACAGCACAAACCATGGCTCTGATCGAGGATGATGATGACGACGATCATGGATCGTCTGTCGCCCAGTCAGAAGGGTCTCACGCGCTTGTGGCCGGCCGTTCGGCCTCTTTCTGGCGCAAGCCCTTGCCTCAATGGCTCAGCGGCAAGAAGGCACGACGAGAGGGTTCCGGTCAGGCTGACACACAGGCCGAGCTCCAAGCACCAGAGACAGCCCCTGAAACGGAGGCCGACGCCCCTATTGGCTTGCCAGGAGAAGGCCAGGCGATCCTTGAGCCCCCACAGGGAGCCGAGGGCGCTCAAACGCCAGGGAAGTCCCAATGGAAGCCTTCCAAGCCGCTCCTGATAGGAGTGTCGCTCACGGCTTTGCTGGTAGCCGCGAACATCGGTATCATGTCTTACCCGCAGTCGTCTCCGTCGCTCCCTGTGGCCGGCCCGGTGGCGGAGCGCCAGGCCGGGCCTTTGGCGCCTTTGGCGAAACTTGCGACTGTCCAACCGCATCAGCCTGCGGAAGATCCCACGGCGGTCAGCGTTCCCGCCCAAAGTCCGATGGACGAGCTTCTCTCATTTCATCCGGTGGACCCCATCACGGGAAAGGCAAGCGGAGGAGAAGAGCATAAAGCGGCTCAGCCGATCTTGGCCAAACTGGAAGTCGCGCCGCAACAGAGCAAAACCACAGCTTTTCCGATGGATTACTTCGGAACGCAGGCTTTCGCCTCTCTGAATGGCCAGGATCAGACGTCCAGCAAACCGGCTGAGACGGTCACTGAGCCTATGATGCAGGCAGCTACGCAGGCCAAGATCGAGGAGACCAAGTCCAGCGATATCCCGCGTGTAGACGTCAAGGAGGCCAAACCCTCGTCACAAGGGACCGTGCCACAAACTCTTGTGACGTCAGCCGTCTCCACCGATCCGCATGACGCGGAAAATCGTGCCCTGGCGATGGTCACCGAATATGCGACGATCGTCGGCGAGCTCCGGACTGAGGTCGCGGAGATGAAACAGAAACTCGCCCATGCCAGCCAAAGCAACGAGGCGAGGATTTCCGATCTCGAACGGCGCGTGACCTTTACCGAAGCACGGCGAGCGCTCGATGCGGCGCATGATGCACCGCGCCTGGTCGCCATGCCGGTGCCGCCCGGAGCTCAAAAAGCCGGAGGCAAACCCTCTGCGAATACCGGCATGATCAAAGCCTCGTTCGACCCTTCCTCCCGCGAGCCCACTCCCTCGATCGAGGGCCGGCCGCGCTATCGGGTTCAGGCGGCCTCCCCCAATCTAGCCATGTTGACGGCTCTGGACCGCAGCGGCGAGGCGGATGGGCAGATCCAGGTGGCGATCGGCGACGTGATCCCCAATTACGGCCGGGTCAAGCAGATCGCGCAAAAGGGGACGAGCTGGGTGATCGAGACGGATCAGGGCACGATCGAATAGGAGCGGGGGATGCAGGGGCTCGTCAATTTCGCGGCGGCCGTCGGACAAGGGCTGGCTGTCTTTTTGCCAACCTTTTGTTATCTGACGGCCATTGGTCTGTTTCTTTTTGCAGGATGGGGGTTCTGGCGCCAGGCACAACCGGATAATCCCTATCGGGGCAAACCGTGGATCCCGATATTCTCTCTCGTGCTCTGCGGTGTCTTTGCCTCCTTTGATCGCATTTTGACGATGGCGAATGTGTCGATGGGCACGAACCTCCAGGTCTCACTATCCAATAATCTGACCTCGTATGCTCCCCCGGTGGATGGGAATGTACTCGGGACGACTCCAGGGACGACGTTGTTGAATGTCGTCACCTTGTTCCAGAGCTTTTTTCAGGCGTTCGGAGCCATGGCCTGTTTCTTTGCGGTGTTGACATGGTGGTCGATCGTGACGGGTCGCACGAACCGGAGCACGGTCGGTACGGGAGTTCAATTCGTCTTTGGAGTTCTGCTCATCAATGTCATGACCGTTGCGACGTGGCTTGTGACTATTTTCCAGACTTGATGAAAGTAAGAGCTTTACCGATGAACGGTTTATATATTGGCGCCTTGTTCTTCCTTGGTTTAACTGCATACTCACTGTTCAAAGGGTTTGTGCGCGGACCAAAACGTTATTACATACTAGCGGGTTCTATTTTTTTGTTTGTATCTAGCTTCTATGTAGCGGTTGATTTGTTGCATTTGTAATGCTCGTGCCTGGCATTGTGGCAAAACGCCTATCAGGATAGGTTTTCCGAAGTTTCGTAGCTCCTTCCTCCCGCCTGTCCCTTGATCCCGCTCTCATGGCGGGATTTTTTTGTTTATCTGAAATTATTCTTTTGAGGCCGTATATGTTTTCTCATGACATCCTCTGACACTGGCTATCGAAGGAAACAATCCTTCGATTTTGTTCAGGAGTGTGATCATGCAATTGCTTGGTGTGAAGAAGAAGGCCGCCGACAAGACGGAGGCCGATACGGAAAAGAAATCCCTGGTCGAGCGCATCCTTGGTGTTGGCGCGGTGGGTGTTTCCCTCGGCGCTTTGATGACCGGTCAGGCCTTTGCTCAGGGCGCGAGTCCAGCTGGTGGCATCGGCGCACAGTTGAACTCGTTGACGTCGGAAGCGATCAATTCCGGTGGCCAGGCGGGCCAGATGGCGATGTATCTCGCGGCTCTGCTCTGTTTCGTCGCGGGTGTTTGGGCTCTGTGGCAGGCGCAGCAGCCACAGAACCGTGAAGGGGGCATGCGGGCGGCGGGGATCGCCGGTATCATCCTCTGCGGTTTGTTCGCGACGGGCGGTACTTGGATCAACAAGGCCGCGATGAGTACGGGTGGTAAGACTGCTACGGTGAGCGCTACCCCGCAAACTGTTTCATTCCAGTAAGGCGGGCCAAAACGATCATGCCTCTTCTGCCGCTTGTGCCGAATATTCTGGAGGGATCGGCGTTTCTGGTCCCTCCCACGCATGAGCGGCAGACCACACTATTCTCCTGCCAGTTTTGTGGTTTTGACGCCGCAGGCTGGCAGGTGCCATTTCAAGACCCTGAAACCGGCAAGGCCGGTTCGTCCTGTGTCCTTTGTTCCTTGGTCCTTCGGCTCGATCGTCCCCGGATCGATGAAGAGCTGGCTTTGATCTGGTTGCCGGAAATGTCTCAGGCAGCCGTGAATGCCGTTGCCCGCTCCCTCCACGGACTCTTCTTCGCTCATGGCGAGGCGCCGTCACCAGCTTTGAGGCCCCATGGAGAGACGGCGCGGATGCGGGCGGCTTGGTTCTTCTGGCAGAGTTTGCTTCAGCGGCAGGCTATCGCCAAGGAGCGTTTCGGCTCGGATCGGCCCAGCGATATTGGCCAGGTCCTGGCCTCGGTGGCTCCACTGATTTTCAATCGCCGGAGCAAGCTTCTGTCGGGTCTGCGCCTTTTGCCACTCGGTCATGTTTATCAAGGCGGGCAGGACCATTATCCGCGTCTTTTGGCGAGTTATCTCAAGACGCAAAAACAGGCCGGGCAGGGGATCAGGGGTACGGTTGAGACAGTCCCGTCAGCATCCTGAAAGGTCCGCTCATGAATTTCATTGCTCAATGGCTCGCCTCGCTGAGCCTGATGCTTAAACAACCCCTTGGCGCCTATTGCGATGTCGAGACGGCGCATGGGGATGCGCTCGTCACGCGTTACGGCGATTATCTGTCCTTCGTGCGGATCGATGGCTTGCGGCGGATGTGTACCAAGGCCGAATATGCCGACATGGCCAAGGCCATGCGGCTCGATCTTTCGGGCACCTTGGAAGAGCGCGGACATGCCATCCAAGGCTTTTATATCTCGGACCCTGATCTTTCGGAGCGCGAGATCAATCGTGTGAACATGACCGCCTGCCGGACGGTGGCGAAGGAAGTCGGTCTCGATCTGGACGACATTCTGGATGAGCGGATGCGGA
The DNA here is from genome assembly GCF_000019845.1 of Beijerinckia indica subsp. indica ATCC 9039. NCBI lineage: Bacteria > Pseudomonadati > Pseudomonadota > Alphaproteobacteria > Hyphomicrobiales > Beijerinckiaceae > Beijerinckia > Beijerinckia indica. The sequence continues at coordinate 175,561 of NC_010580.1, forward strand.
TCTGGCCCCGCGTGATGCGCTGGGAAGCCGCCTATTACGTGTTGTGGACGAGGCGCGGCATCCTTACCAAGGAAGAGAAGAAAATCCTCAAAGAGGAAATGGCGGAGCTCGCCAAGGGCTGTCCCGCAATCGGCGAGTCGCAGAAATATTTCCTGCGCAGCGAAGTGACGGCGGCTCATCACGCGGGTTTTGTCGCGCGTGTCGTCAATTCCTTCAAGAGCCTCGACATTCACGCGGAAGAACTGACGGCGCATGATGCGCTGAAGGTGGCGAGGGAGACACTTTATCGAGAGACCTCTGGCTCGCCTTGGAAAGCGATCTTGCCGGGGCAGAAGGTGATGCCGCGCCTGCCGGAGGATGACGAAAAGCATCCCACAGCGGAGGGCTTGCTCTGGCCCTCGATCCGCTCGCAAATGCTGACGTTCGATGCGATCACGCAGGGCGGTCAGCAAGTGGCACTTGGCACGAATACCTATGCCCCGATCGACATGGTGATGGGACCTGAGGACCCGCGTCCCTTTCTCGAACTGGCGAGTTATCTGGGACAGGATCGTATTCCCTGGCGCGCTTCGTTCCTACTCGAAGCGGCGGGGCGAAACGGCATGGCCTTCAAGGAGATCGGTGCAACCTTTCTTGGCATGTTTCCCCAAAACGGGGACCTGCGCCGTGCCTTTGCCGCCTTGCGGCAGGCCAGAGAGGAAGACAATCATGGGGCCGTCAAGTTTCGGGCCTCCTTTGCCACTTGGGCGCCAGGCGATGATATCCGCAAGCTGCGCCGCCGTGCCTCCACGTTGTCGCAACGTCTCGAGGGCTGGGGCAATTGCAAAACAGGTACGATGGCGGGCGATCCGCTCGATGCGGCGATGAGCTCGGTTCCCGGAATGGCGGTCGCCTCGACCGCGCCGCCGTCTCTCGCCCTATTGGGTGATGCTTTGCTGATGCAGCCCTGGAGCCGCACGGCATCTCCCTGGGAGGCTGGCTCGGTCCTGTTCCAACTGCCGCATGGGGGCCTCTGGCCCTATGATCCTGCTGGGGGCTCGAAACGCCCATCTGTCGTCGATATCTTTGTGGCCCCGCCCCGTTCGGGCAAATCGGTGCTGGCCAATACGATCAATCTCGGCCTGTGCCTCAGTTCCGCGGTGCTCGGCTCGCGCGGGGCCAAACTGCCGATGATCGGCAAAGTCGATATCGGGCCTTCGGCGCAAGGCTTCGTGCGGCTCATTCAGGAAGCTCTGGGACCCGCGCGCCGGCATGAGGCAATCTATACCCTGATGCAGCTCACCCCAGGCTATGAATTCAATGTTTTTGACTTACAGCTCGGATGTGAATACCCGCTCACCTTGGAACGGGCTTTTCTGCAGAACTTCCTCGTTCTCTTGACGTTACCGCCTGATCGTAACGAGCCCCATGAGGGCGTGCCGCAATTGATCAATGTGCTGATCGACGAGGTTTACCGCCTGCATACGGACATTCAAGGCGGTTATCCGAAGATCTATCAGGCCGGGGTGGAAAAGGAGGTGGACAAGGCAATCGCCAAGCATGGGATCGTGCTGCATGAGCATGAGCCGCATTGGCGTGATGTCGTGAACGAATTGTTCAAGTGTGGCGAATATCGGCTGGCGGAAGTCGCACAGCGTCATGCCGTGCCGGTCCTTGAGGATCTGATCAGAGCGGTGCAATCCGAGATTGTAAAGGATCAGTTCAACGCCCTGCAACTGCACACCACGGCCGAGAAGGTGACGGAACTGTTCTCGCGTTATCTGCAGGATGCGATCCGCATGTATCCGATCCTGAACAAGCCTACGAAACTGGATTTCGGGCCAGCCCGCATCATCGTTCTCGATTTGGAGGAAGTGGCTCCGCAAGGTTCGGCAGTGGCCGATCGGCAGACGTCAATCATGTATCTTCTGGCGCGTTATATCTTGGCACGGAATTTCTTTCTCAAACCAGAGTATCTGGTGCAAGTGCCGAATGCCTATCGGGATTACCATCACGATCGTTTCCGCGAGGCCTATGAAAGCATCAAACGCCTGGACTATGATGAATGGCACCGTACTTCTGGCAGCCCACAGATTCGTGCTCAAGCGGCTCGCGATATTCGCGAAGGGGGCAAGCACAATGTCCAGTTGGCCTTTACCTCGCAGCAAATCAAGGACATGGGCGATGACATCATCAGCCAATCGACAGGCCGTTGGATTTTGCGGGCGGGTGACGAGGAAGAGGCCAAAATCATCATCGAGCGTTTCCATTTGACGGAAGCCTCGGCACGAGTCCTACGCTCCAGTCTCAATGGTCCTGGCCCGAATGGCGCTCCTGTTCTGACGATCCTAGAGGCCGGGGCTTACCGCTATGAGCAATTGCTCGTGAACCGTCTGGGGCCGGTCGAACTTTGGGCCTTTTCGACAACGCCTGGCGATACGAGCCTGCGCAACAGACTTTATTCGCGGCTCGGCTTCAGCGAGGCCTTGCGCCGCTTGTCGCAAATCTTTCCGCATGGCTCCGCGCTGAAGGAGATCGAGCGCCGCAAGGAGGAACGGTTACGCAATGGCGAGCGCGATGAGAGCGTGCAGGCGGGTGTGGTTGACGAACTCGTGGAGGAATTGATGGATGGTCTCGGCATCGGCCTCAAACTGCGCGACCAGGTCGAAGCCCAGAACGAAGAAAAAAGCCTGGCGTCCGTAGCCTGACGCCGAGGCCCTTTCTTTTTCACACGATCATGGGTTGTAATGCCTCTCGAGCCTTGCAGGCTCCGTCTATGCCTGGCCGCACTTCCTTCCTCGTCCGATATCAGCCGGGAGGGCAAACAAGGCCCCGATCGAGATGCGCAAAACACGGAAAGTATGCTTTTCGTGGTCAGGTTAAGTCATAGCTGGAAATCGGGGCAAGCTGAGAGGGTCTGGGTGGTGAAAAGCCATTCAGACCCGTTTTTTAGGGGCAGTCGGAGGAAAGGATGGCGCCACAAACTTTGATCTTCATCTTGGAAGGATTGGCGATCGGCCTTGCCTGCCTGTTCCTGCTCTCGAAATTCGGAAAGCCGGCTTTTCCCTATCAGGCGAAGACTTTGCTGACAGCTTGGGAAATCAATGCCTTGAAGGAACTTGTTCGCACTTTGCCGCCGAGCCTGCACCCCTGTCCCCAGGTGAGACTGGCGGATCTCGTGATGATCAAACAGGGGCTTTCAGGGCGGCATCGGTTTACCGCGCTCAACCGGGTCGCCGCTAAAAGCGTGGATTTCGTCATTCTGGAACACCACACGGGGCGGATTGTGTTGGTCATCGAGCTCGATGACAAGACCCATGCGCGGCGCGATCGGCGTGTTCGCGATCGCTTTGTCGATGATGTCCTCAATCGCTGCGCCATTCCTCTGCTTCGGGTGAAGCCGGGAGAATCGATTGCCTCGCGTGTGCTCTCGCACGGCGCACTTTTACCTTGAGATCAGAAACCCGGATGTTCTGGAGGAAACGATGTCCTTGCCGAAAGTGCTCTGTATTGCCGCCCTGCCTGTCGCCGCTCTAGGTTTTATCGGCTTCAAAGTGAATGAGGCTTGGACGAAACAAGAGATTACGGAACAGGTCCGGTCCTTTTATGATCATACTTGCGGTTTACTTGCGCCGATTACGCCGCAGGAAAATGAGACGATATCAGTTGAACAATACGATGCCCTGGTTGACGCCGGCATGATGACACGGAGCCCGGAGGCCGTGTATGGCCTGACGGCGCAAGGGCAGGCGGCGTTTCAATTGAGGGATAAATGGCCGATGGGCAAGGCTGGGCTCTGCGCTTATCATTTCGAGGATGCGACTGTAGAAGACGTCTCCCTCACAGAAATCATATCCAATCATTTTCTGCGGCATGTGACCTTTAAGTTCCACACACGCTACGAGGATTGGGCCAAAACACCATCCGTTCAAAAGGCCTATAGAAGCGAATTGGGTTTGAGCCGTGAAAGCCTGCTGACAGCCCCGATGGTTTTGACCAAATCCGGTTGGATCTTTGTGGAGCCGTTGATTTAGACGTCTCCTTCCAACATTTTACAGAGACTCTTTCAGGTCACGCGCGATCTTAAAGCCGACTGTTTTGCTGGCCTTGATTTTCATGGCTTCCCCGGTCGCCGGATTGCGTCCCTGACGCGAGGCGCGTTTCTTCACTTGAAAGATGCCGAGGCCGCTGATCCTGATTTTGGAGCCTTTCTTCAGGTGTTTGCCGACCAGTTCGACCATATCGTCGAAGAGGGATTCGACGGTTTTTTTCGGCAAATCATGAAGGATGGCGAGATCAGCGCCGATTTGCTTCAAGGTAATCGTCGGGATTTCCGTGGTCTTGGATGAGCTCGCTGCTTTCTTTTCGGTGGCTGGCTTGGATTTCGATATGGCCATGATCGTACCTCGTTGGGTTTGAGTAAATTTCAGCTCCATTCCGTAACGTCTTTCTGCCGCATCGCGGAATCCACAGAAGGACGTCATCCACCAAAAATTGGTCTTGGCCCTTGTAAATCAGCCCAAGGTTTTCGCGTGAGCCGCCCCTAGCCTGATGGGGATCGATAATCAGGAAGTTTTGGGATGAATAAACCGTTTTTTGCTTCTAAACAGGTACAATCACTACTTGATGAAGTAAATAATGCACTGGGTCACCCTGTGCGCGCAGATCATAAGCGTCTAACTGCGAACATACCATTTGGTGCTCTTCATTGGACGCGGGCCGATTTATTTCCTGACAAAGAATGGGGTAAAGCCCACTTTACTATAGAAACAGGCTGTGGAATTGCCTGTATATTCGTAGATATTGTGCAGTCTGAATGTACACTTCCTATAAAGTGTCAAACCGAAAGCGATTGGGATGGGGAATATCCTACTACAAAGTCCGAAATTGAGATCTCTCTGACGTTGAATGACATAAAGTGTCTTGTCGCTATTTTACTTTACAGTTATGCGCCTCTCTCCGTGAGCATTACAACAAGCGAATGAAGGCTATGGATGTGTATATCGAGCCGGTGCTTTTCTATTGTAAGTACCGCTTTTCCAAATACAAATATATCAACAGGGTAACGATGCCGCATTTGCATTCCAATGCCCCGCTCAAGTACATCGAGAATTGCTTTTGCTCCACGTAATTTTGATATTCTTTCGCGTTTGACGAAAGTAAACACCTCACAATTTGATTGGTCACTTTGTACAGATTTGTTCCAGAATTTGAAACTGTAACCAGTACGGTATTCCATAATATTCGCAGCGCCATAGTAAATTAGAGGCTGTTCGTTTTCGCGGCAATACATGGAAGAACGAAACCACGATCTATATGATTTTTCTCCATACGGCGGAATCGAGAGAGATACGGCTTTTTGTTCCTCGGGTGTCATAAATTTAAAACAGTGAACAACCTCATGGAGTCGACTTGTGGAATTAAGCGCGTTTTTAAGATAACCCTTAAGTTCGTTGATGCGTTCTCGGCGATCCGAAATGAGTTTAATCCGTTCAAGGAAGCCGGCGTCGATGTCCATGGTGAACTTTGTATCGCACTCATCGTTAGAGAGCGGATTAAAGACATTAATGATCTCGCTCTTCTTAAGGTGCGATAGATATGGCTTGTTTCCTATTTCCCTTTCCAATTCATCAAGCGCTTGAGAAATTTCCGCCCATGGACATGTAGGTAAGTGAGTCGTCCCTTTTTTTAAGCGGAAATGTGAGCGCTGAACAAAATCATCTTCTTGTGGATTTTTGTCATAATTAATGCCGAGAACTTCTGGATTGTGTGCCTGACGGCATTCGTTATCCGGGCAACGAAAGTCAAGCCTTTTGCGAGGGTGCTTTGTTTGGGAGAAGAATATTTCACGCGCCTCAACTATATCGATAATACGATTAACATCTGTGCAAAATGCCTTGGGTATACTCATATTGATACCTACCAACTGGCGATGCTCGTCATTCCTTCGTCTACATCACTACCTGCCTTTATTGAGCAGACCGTTCCTTTTTAGGTACTTAGAGAATTAAGAGGAACAGCGTTGGCTCGATCACACGCGTGTAGATCTCCGCAATAAATCGCAGAGGAAGACGTAGAGTCGGACAAGCTCCTATCCTGACTCATTTTGAGCCAAGGATGTGGACGAATCCATGTTGGCGGATAGAGAACTTCAAAAAATAATTTCGTCTCATGCATATCCAGGAGGTTTTCTCGTG